>JADGHC010000270.1 GCA_019689655.1 Microbispora sp. | reverse complement strand
GCCCGGCCGTTGAAAGCAACCGCAACAAAAGACCTATGGAGATCAAAAAGCCCCTCCCGCCGGAGCCGGCGAGAGGGGCTTTGAGCTGCGGAGGCTCGGGGATTTGAACCCCGGATCGGCGGTAAGCCGAAACCGCATTAGCAGTGCGGCGCCATAGACCTGACTAGGCGAAGCCTCCTAGTAGCGCGTTGCTCAGCACAGCGTACCGGCGATCGTCCAAGGCGGCAAAGCGGATTGCCGGGTGAGGCGTGCCGGTCGTTTTCGATCACTCCCGTGGGCCCGCGTCGGACCTGGCACAGCCCTTGTCCACAGGATGTGGACAAGGGCTGTGCATAGGCTGTGGATATCTCGCCTCGGCGCAGGTACAGGCTACGCCTGGCGGACGGCCTCGCCCTCGATCTCAATCTTGACCTTCTTGCCGACGAGGACGCCGCCGGTCTCCAGGGCCTGGTTCCACGTCAGGCCGAACTCCTCGCGGTCGATCTCGGCCTCCGCCTCGAACCCGAAGATCTCCTGACCCCACGGGTTGGTGGCGGCGCCGTTGAACTCGACCTTGAGCTCGACCTCCTTGGTCACGTCACGGATCGTGAGGTCACCGACGAGCGTGAATTCGTTGCCCGAACGGTCACTCACCCGCTTGCTGCGGAAGGTGATCTCGGGGAACTTCTCGGCGCTGAGGAAGTCGTCGCTCCGCAGGTGGCCGTCCCGGTCGGCGACGCCGGTCTCGATCGTGCCCGCCTTGATCGTGACGTCCACGCTGGACTCGAGCGGGTTCTCGGCAATGACGATCTTGCTGTCGTAGTCGGCGAAGTGGCCGCGGACCTTGCTGACCATCATGTGCTTGACCACGAACCCGACGCGCGTGTGGGTCTTGTCCAGCGCGAACTCGCCGGCCGTCGGGATCTTCAGACCCTCCCACTCACGAATGCTCATGACTGCTCCCCAGATTGTTGCTGTGCGGATGTCTCACTCAGCAAATGTCTACCGGAGAAATATTCCTCGCGTCAACTATCGTGGCGTAGACTCGTAATCATGGACCTGTTCGACGACCCGCGGCTCACGGCGATGGGCCTGTTCACGGAGGTCTACACCGGGCTGGTGGGCAAGACCGCTCCGACACTTGCCGCCGCCGGCCTCTCCGAGGTGGACTTCGAGACCCTGATCCGGCTCGCCCGCTCGCCCGAACGGCGGCTGCGGATGAGCGACCTCGCGGCCCAGACATCGCTGTCCACGAGCGGGATCACCCGGGTCGTCGACCGCCTGGAGCGCGACGGCCTCGTGGAGCGGCACGCCTGCGCCAGCGACCGCCGCGCCTTGTACGCCGTGCTGAGCGAGGCCGGGGCGGAACGGCTGCGCACGGTGCTCCCCCGGCACATCGAGGACATCCAGACCTGGTTCACCGGGCTGCTGACCGAAAACCAGCTGGCCGACTTCCTGGAGGCGCTGCGCGTGATCCGCGACGTCGTACGGCCCTGCGCGACCGCCGGCGTACAGGAGAGAAACAGGGCGCTACGGGCGAAGGGCTGAGCAACCACTAAATAGTGCTCGGAGGGAACTGACCTGACCGAGTGGCGCAAACGATCGTTTTCTGGTGGACTCCTCATCCAGGAAACGGCTCCACGACAGCCGACGCAGTTCCCGTACCCGAGCACATGGAGCGTCCGTGCGTTTCCCCTCACACGCACTCGCAGTCATGGCCACCGCGGCCCTGGCCGTTCCCGTCGCTGCTTCCACCGCGTTCGCCGCAACCGCGGCGAGCCCGAGCCCGAGCACGACGGCCTCGCAGACGCCCGCCGCGAGCCCGAGCCCCAGCGTCCCGGTGCCGACGGTAACCGTCACGAAGACGGTCACCCCCAAGCCCACACCCAAGACGACCGCGACCCCGAAGAAGACCACGACACCCAAGACGATCCGGCCGAAGACCGTGCCGAAGGACGCCGTCCAGGTGACGGTGAAGAAGGTCCTGGACGGCGACACGGCCGATGTCGTCACCGCGAGCGGCAGGACCGTGCGGATCGGCCTGCTGGAGGCGGACGCCCCCGCCAAGGGCGTCTGCTGGTCCGAGGAGGCGACCGCCCGGCTGAAGGCCCTGCTGCCGGCCGGCAAGCCGGCGTACGTCCGGGCCGCCGAGCAGGTGCGCGAGAAGGAGCGCATCCTGATCTATCTGTGGTCGTCCACGGGCGTCTACGTCAACGGCGACATGGTCAGGAACGGCCTGGCCCAGACCGTGAACTCCTTCCCGGCGCACAGCTTCACCGAGTGGCAGTACTGGGAGCAGGTGCGCGCGCAGACCGAGAAGCTGGGCTTGTGGTCCGGCTGCTGGGCGGCCGATACCTACGACAAGCGGGGAGGCGTCACCGTGCCGCCGGGCGCCTCCGGCACGACCCCGGCGCCGATCGAGCCGGAGGCCGTGTCCGTCGCCCCGCTCAGCTCGACGTACTCCTTCCAGTCCGTCACGCCGGACTCCGGGTCGGTCGCCCTGGTGCTGCCGTCCCCCAGCCCCAGCCCGGCGCCGGGGCCCAGCGCCTCGAACGGATCACTCGACCCCAGGTACCGCACCTGCGCGGAGGCGAACGCGCACGGATATGGCCCGTACACGCGCGGCGTCGACCCCGAGTACGCGTGGTACGAGGACCGCGACGGCGACGGCCTGGTCTGCGAGAGATGACGCGACGCGTCAGTTGACCCGTTTGCGGGCGTCGGGCATGACCAGGTCGCCGCGCAGCTTGGCCATGCCCCGCGAGACCGAGCTTTTGACCGTGCCCACGCTGATCCCGAGGGTCTTGGCGATCTCGGGTTCGGTCATGTCCTCGTAGTAGCGCAGCACGATCGCCGTACGCTGCCGTGCGGGGAGCCGGTCGAGCGCCTGCTCAAGCTCGTCGTACCGGTGCCGCGCGTCCTGCCGCACCGGTACGTCGGGCAGTTCCTCGGCGGGGTATTCCTCCAGCTTGCGCCGCCGCCACCACGAGATGTTGATGTTCACCATCGCCCGCCGCACGTAGCCGTCGAGCGACGACCGGTCACGGATGCGGTCCCACGCGAGGTACGTACGGGTGAGGGCGGTCTGCAGAAGATCCTCGGCGTCATTGGGGTTCCCGGTGAGCTGGTTGGCCACGCGGAGCAGTGCCGCCCCGCGAGACTGAACGTACGTGCGAAACTCCTCATGGTTCACGATCAGGGATCACCAACCCGGCCAGAGAGGCATCTCGTGCCAGAATCGCAGCCGTGCCACCGGATCCGGCTGAACCGAAATCCAGGTTTCGCACTCACCTGGGCAAAGTCCGGACAAGCCGGTGGCGGCCTCTCGCGCATGCCGTACGTCCTGCCGGGCGGTGGTTTGCCCACACCGGGTGGCAACGCCTTGCACCGGGAGGAGGAATATTGATCCCGGACGCGACTATCGCCCGGAAAAACGCCTCTCCATCCTTGTGCGGCATGTGAGGCTGGAGAGCGTGGAAGGGGCGATGCAGTACGGAGCCGGGGAGCGAAGACGGAAGCTGGCGGCGGCGGTTCTCGGCCGCGATCCGTCGCCCGCGCCGCGGGCACCGGAGGAGGTGGAGCCGTACGACGTGGTCAGCGGCCACCTCCTCGACGTGAGCCCGCACCTGATCGTCGTGGAGACCGAGGACGGCGGGCAGCGCCGCCTGGTGATCGCGCCGTGGGCGACCGCGTGGCGCGGCGGCGCGGTGGCCCCCGCCGATCTGCCAGTCGGGGCGCGGGTCATCGTCAGGGCGCTGCGGTCGGGCACCGTGGCCGAGCGCATCTGGGCCGACATCACCCGGATCACCGGTGTCATCCGGGAGGTCCGCGGCCGGCGGGACCTCACCATCGAGCTCGACTGCGGGCCGCATCGCCGGGAACGGTCCATCGTCGTCCCCTACCGGTCCTCCGGCCGCATCCGGGTCCGGCACCCCAAGCTGGAGCCGGGCTACCTGTTCGACTCGATCGGGCTGCTCGACCAGGGGACGTCGTTCGCACATCTCCCCGCGACCTCGCAGCCGCCGTACCGGGCTGCGGCCGTGCCGCCGCCTCAGGTGCCGTACGGAGGAAGCGAGGCGGGCATCTCGGGCACGGCGGTGTGGGCGGACTTCATGGACTTCACGGGTTCCGCAGCGGGCGTCACGGGTGGCGTCGCCTACCCCATGATCGAACGCGAGGACACCGGCTGCGGCGACGCCGGCGTCTCCTGCGCCGGCCTGCCGTACCTGGCGCTGGGCTCGCTGCTGCACGTACGCAACGTGTGCGACGGCCGGGCGGACACGCTGCCGATCGTCGCGTGCGGCTGCCTCGCCGGGCGGTTCTGCGACCGATGTCTGGAATGCGGCACGTCCCCGCGCGGCAGGATCATCGAACTCGCCGCGTCCTCGTATGTCGCTCTCGGCGGAGACTTGACCAAGGGCTGCTTCAATGCCCGCGTCGGATTGGGGTGACCGGTGCTTTCGATCATCGCGGCCGCCGCGCTGCCGATCCTTGTGGTGACGCTGGCGCTGGGCGGCATCGCCAAACTGGCCACGGTCGGGCGTGAGGCGTCGCCGGGCGCGCTGGCCCGGCTCGGCCCGGCGGTGCTCATGCCCGAGCGCTTCGCCAAGCCCGCCATGTACGCCTGTTCGCTGGCCGAGTTCGCGCTGGCGGCCGGTCTGCTGGTGGTGGATCACCCGGCCGCCCGGTGGCTCCCGGTCGTGTTCTTCGCCGTCGCGACGTACGTCCTGTGGGATCTGCGCAGGCGGCGGCCGGACGTGGGGTGCGGCTGCTTCGGAGACGTGAGCGACACGCCGGTCGGGCTGCGGTCGATCGGGCGGGCCGCCGCACTGACCGCGATGGCGGTCGTCGTCGGGCTGGAGGAGGTCACGGGGCCGCCCGCCGTCACCACGGAGACGGCGCCGTGGATCGGCGGGGGCGTCGCCCTGCTGCTCGCCTGCTCACCCGAGGTCGACGCCATCGTCTCCCGCCTGCGTCACCGGCCGCCCTGCGAGCAGCGGCCGATGCCGCCCGGGCGCGCGCTGTCGCGGCTGCGCGCCAGCGCGGAGTGGCGGGCCCACGCCGGGTCGCTGCTGATGGACGAACCATCCGATATGTGGCGTGAGCTGTGCTGGCGGTTCTTCGTCTTCCCCGCACGGGGCGAGACGGAGGTCGTGTTCGCCGTGCATCTCGGCGGCCGGCGCCCCGTCGTACGCGCCGTCGTGGTCGGCGCCGACGGCCACGTGATCACGGCCGATGAACGCGACACCGCCTCTCTGCGGGAATCTACGCCCGTATCGGCCTGACGCTATACAGGCGTAGATTCCCGCATCGAGGACTTTCACTTCAGCTCTCTACGGCTCTCTAGCTTCCCCTCTAGAAAGCCGTAGAGAGGTCGATGGGCGCGCCTCAGACCGGCTGCGCACGGAGGAACCTCCCGAAGTGCGGAACGGTGAACCCGATCAGGCCGCGCTCCGCGCTGTAGATCAGGCCCTTCTTGATCAGGCTGTCGCGTGCCGGGGACAGGCTCGACGGCTTGCGGCCCAGCACCTCGGCCACTTCGGCGGTCGGCACGGGGTCGTCGCCGAGCTGGGCCATCGCCCGCATGTAGTCGCGCTCGGCGGGAGTGGCCCGCTCGTACCGGCTGCCGAAGAAGCCCACCGCCAGCTCCTCTTCGGCCTCGGGGGCGGCCACCTTGATGTCATCGGCCGTGATCGGGCTGCGCGGGGCGAAGTCCCAGGCGACCTTGCCGTACGCCTGGACGAAGTAGGGGTAGCCGTCGGCCGCCTCATACAGCGCGTCCAGCGCGTCCGGCGTGAACTCGACGCCCTCACGGGCGGCCGGGGCGATCAGCGCCTGGTCGGCGGCCTCCCGGTCGAGCCGGTCGATCCGCGCGTACCGGAACAGCCGCTCGGAGTAGCTCTTGCTCGCCGACAGCACGCTCGGCAGGTGAGGCAGGCCGGCGCCGACGACGATCAGCGGGCCGCCGTTCTGCGACAGCTCGTGGCAGGCCGCGCACAGGGCCGAGACGTCCGGCGCCTGCACGTCCTGCATCTCGTCGATGAACAGCGCGATGCCGACCCCGAGGTCCGTCGCCACGCTCGCGGCGTCGACGAACAGCTCGGTCAGGTCGATCTCCAGGTCGCCGGAGTCGGCCCGGCCGCGCGCGGCGGGCACGTCGATGCCGGGCGACCAGTGTGAGGTGCCCTTCGCGGCGGCGGGATCACGCATGGCGAACGCCTTGAGCACGCCGAGGAACTCCTCGATGCGCTCGGGGGCGCGGTGCCGGGGGGCCAGCTCCCTGATGGCCATGTGCAGCGCCGCCGCCACCGGGCGGCGGATCGACTGGTCGGGCCTGGCCTCGATCTTGCCGGTGCCCCACAGCCGCTGCATGGCCATCGACTTGAACGTGTTGAGCAGAACAGTTTTGCCCACGCCGCGCAGGCCGGTGAGGACCATGCTCCGCTCGGGGCGGCCCCGGGCCACCCGCTCGAGCACGATCTCGAACTGCTGCAGTTCACGGTCGCGCCCGGCGAGCTCGGGGGGACGCTGACCGGCGCCGGGGGCGTAGGGATTGCGCACGGGGTCCACGCTCTCGGACTTTATGACGGGATATAGCGGCCGTCGTAGATTTCCATAGAGAGCGCTAGGGCGTGTCGCCCGGCGCGGCCGCGGCACGCACCACCCGGCGGCGGGCGGAGCCTGAACCGGGACGACCGGGGCGACATCGGGCGGAGCCGGGGAAGGCACGACCGGATCGGAGGCCACGGGGACACCGGCGACGGGAGCGCCGGCAGCCGCGACGGGGGCGGCGGACATCGTGAACACAGCCATCACACCCCTCACCTGACCGGGACTCGACCGAACCCGTGTTCGATCCGATGCCCACGACTGTAGCGCGTCATCGAACACCTGCGCGAGCTTTCCACGAGAAAGCTCCGTCAAACCCCGTCGTTCAGCGGCGGCCCCAGGCCCGCCGTCCCCGACCGGCGACGCCCCGCGCGCCGCCGCCCGGACCTGCGCGGCGTGTCCTCGCGCAGCCCGTGTTCGTACGCAGGCGGTGGGCGGTCAGCTCCAGTAGTCGCGGTCGGGGAGCCTCACCCACATGCCGGGCTCCCCGAACAGTTCTCCCGCGTCCGTCGGCCGCAGGCCCGCCCCCGCATAGCAGTACGCCACGGCGTGACCCTGGTAGAGGTAGCTCCGCAGGATCTCCTCGGCCGAGTCCTCCGACCAGGCCTGACATGCCGGTGTCCCAAGGCCCGCGGCTGCGTTACCGTCTCCGGGAGCGAGCCTCCGTACGGGGACTGGTCAGGCGCCGGTGGCGGCCCTTGAGCGGAGGCCGTCGAGCAGAAGCGCAAGCCCGAACTCGAAGCCGAGGTCGCGCTTGGGCTGCCCCAGCTTGCGGTTCTGCTCCTCGATGGTGAAGCCGTTGACGTAGCTGGTGAAGACGTCGGCCGCGGCGGCGGGCGGCATGCCGACCTCGCGCAACGCCTCCACGAGCGTCGCCATGAAGGCGAGGACGCTCGGACCCGGTTCGGAGATCGCGAGCGACCGGTTCGCCCGGCTCGTGCCCGGGTTCGGCACTCAGATCGTCGATGGCGAGGTCAACCTGGCGCTGGGCCTGATGCGCTTTGGCCAGCCTGGGGTGGCGGCGGAGGCGACGGCCCTGGGGGGCGATCTTCCGCCCATCGCCGACTACGTCCGGTGGGTGATGCTGCTGCCGCCCGATCACCCCCGCGACGGGCGAACTCGGGCTCACCGGATAACGGCGGCGACTCACGGTGCCGGCGGCGCCCGGTACGTGTCGCCGCGTGTGCGCAGGTGTCCACCGCGTTCGCCCTGACGGCGCGTCCCGGTACGTGTGCCCGGTGCCGGCACGGCTACCGCGGCACGTGCGGGAGCACGAGGGCCCCCACGGCCACCAGGGCGATCAGCCCGAGGTAGGCGAGGACGAGCCGGGTGTCCCTGAGATAGCACTTGCTCCTGGTGAGCCCGGCGCGGCGGGCCCGCCAGT
>JADGHC010000269.1 GCA_019689655.1 Microbispora sp. | reverse complement strand
GCACGAAGACGGCACAGAGCACGAGGGCAATGGAGACCAGCGCCCCGCCCACCTCCAGCATGGTCGCAGTGGCCGCCTGCTGCACCAGGGACTCGGTGCGCAAGTGGCGGTCCACGTTCTCCACCACCACGATGGCATCGTCGACCACGATGCCCACCGCCAGCACCAGGCCGAACAGGGTCAGCACGTTCAGGGTGAAGCCGGAGGCGATCATCACGCCGAAGCTGCCGATCAGCGAGACGGGGATGGCGAGGATCGAGATAGCCGCTGCGCGCCAGTTCTGCAGGAACAACAACACGACCAGCACGACCAGGGCCACCGCCTCGCCGATCGCCACTCCCAGCTCGCGCACGCTCTCGGCAACGAAGCGGGTGGGATCGTAGGAGATCTCCGCCTGAATGCCGGCAGGGAAATCCCGGGTAATCGCGTCGAGGCGGTCCCGAATCTCTTGCGCTGTCGCCAGGGCGTTGGAACCGGGGCGCTGGGTGATGGCCAGCGCCACCGCTGGGCGCCCTTGCAGCGTGCTGACAGTGCTGTAGGAGGCGGCGCCAAGCTCGACGCGGCCGACATCACGCAGCCGCAGCAGCCGTCCATCGGCACCGGCGCGGATGACGATGGCTTCGAACTCCGCGGGGTCGGCGATCCGACCGCGGAAGGTCAGGTTGGGCTGGAAGGCCTGGTCGGCGACCGGCGGCTCGGCGATCTGCCCGCCCGCCACCTCGGCATTCTGCGCCCGGACGGCAGCGATGACATCCTCCGCGATCACGCCGTTCGCCGCCATCCGGCCTGGGTCGAGCCAGACCCGCATGGCGTAGTCGCGCGCGCCCTGCATGTCGATGTCGCCGATGCCGTCGATGCGCAGCAGCTCGTCCCGGACCTGGCGCAGGGCAAAGTTGGAGACGTAGAGCCGGTCGTAGCTGCCGTCCGGCGAGCTGACGAAGATTACCATCAGCCGGTCGGTGGCGAGCTTGCGGGTGGTGACGCCCCAGCGCCGCACCTCCTCCGGTAAGCGCGGCAGGGCACCGGCTACGGCGCCCTGGACGAGGATCTGCGCGCGGTCGGGGTCAGTCCCCAGGCGGAAGGTCACCGTCAGGTTCATCCGCCCGTCGCCAGTGGACTGCGAGGACAAGTAGAGCATGCCCTCGGTGCCGTTTACCTCCTGCTCGATCGGCGTCGCCACGGTGTCGGCCACGACCTGGGCGGAGGCGCCTGGATAGGTCGTGGCCACCACGACAGTTGGCGGCACCACGTCCGGATATTCCGAGATCGGCAGCGACAGCATCGAGAGGCCACCGACTATCAGCAGCACCAACGACAGGACGCAGGCAAGGATCGGCTGCCGGACGGAGAGGACGCCGAGGTTGCTCAGGGGCGTGCCTCCACCGTCGTGCGGTCAGGGGCGGTGTCCGCCGGGCGGCGCTGCGGGACGACGGTTTGGCCGGCGCGCACCCGGGTCAGCCCGGTGACCACGACCTCCTCGTCGCCCCGCAGCCCTTCCCGGATTACGCGCAACCCGTCGTGCAGCGGGCCTATCCGGATCGGGCGGGCTTCCAGCACATTCTCGGGTCCGAGGACGTAGAGCACACGGCGGGACTGGTCGGTCACCACCGCCGCATCGGGCACCAGCAGGGCCTGATAGGGCGCGCTGGCGATCAGCCGCACGCGGGCGAAGCCGCCAGGCAGGAACAGATCGCGCGGATTGTCGAAGCGGGCTCGCAGGCGGATCGCCCCTATCCCGGAATCAGCCTCGTTGTCCACGAAAACAACGTGGCCCCGGTGCGGGAAGCCGGTCTCGTCGGCGAGAGCGAGCTGTGCCGGATTCGCCGTCTCCCGTGATGAGGGTCGGCCGCCGCTCTCGGCCAAGCGGAGGTAGCGCAACCCAGACGCCTGGTCGATGTCGAAGACGACATCGATCGGATCCATGGTTACGATGGTGGCCAGCAGCGTCGCCGTGCTGGCATCGCCGCCTGGGACGAGATTGCCCGGGCTGACCAAGTGCCGGCCGATGCGGCCTGTGAGGGGCGCCCTCACCTCCGTGAATTCGAGGTCCAGCCGGGCCCGCTGCAGGGCGGCCTCAGCTTGGCTCACCCCGGCGCGGGCCGCTTCCAGCGCCTGTGCATGCTGCTCCAGGCTGGCCTCCGACCCCGCCCGGTACTGCAGAAGGTTCTTGGCGCGCTCATATTCCCTCCCGGCCAAGGTAAGCTGCGACCGCGCGCTGGCCAGGCGGGCCTCGGCCTCGGCGGCCGCTGCTGCGAAGGGTCGTGGGTCGATGCGGAACAGCAGGTCGCCGCGGCGCACGACCTGGCCGTCGGTAAAGGTTATGGACTCGAGGTACCCACCGACCCGTGCACGCAATTCGATGCGCTCGGTGCTGACAAAGCGACCGGTGAACTCGTCCCAGTCGGTTACCTCACGGCGGACCGGAGGCATGACGGTGACGGCTGGTGGCGCCATCGGCGCCGCTTGCTCCTCGCGGCTATCGCAACCGGCAACGGCGGCGGCGAGCCACATCAAGGCCGTGAGCAGCCCAGACGCATTCCCTGAACGGGTGCGGTGCAGGCCCATGGCAGCCGCCTCCAAGCACCTGGAGATGCCGGCGCAGGATAGCATGGTCTCGGTAGAGCATGCTGTGCCAACATCAGGCATATCCCGCTGATTGCCATGGAACGGTCAGGGATGGCCTCACCCCTGGATGAACGCCCGGCGCGGAATGCCAGTTCGATCTGTCATCCGCAGCGGTCGCGCCCTTCGATTCCCTTGCCCCAGCGCGGCACTGCTCAAGTTCCGCAAAATCTGCGACTCGGCCTGGCTTCCCGGGCGGCACGGGTTCAGATCACCCAACGCCGTCCGCAACAACCAGCTTTCAAGCCCGGCCTTGGCAGGAAGGTGAAAGTCACCGTTTCACTCACCGTGGGTGGTATAAGGGCACGTGCAGGGCCTGCGTGCAGTTTCCTCACTTCCGGGTTGATCCGGCAACGCCGGTCGGAACCACCAGCGTTGCCGGACCAGGAGGAGGCCGCGGACCTTCATCACGCGCCAGGATAGCGTGCCAGGTTCGGTCCCCAGTAGCCGTAGCCGATCACGCCAATCCGGACGGGCCTGGCGAGCCCGGCGCAGCTGCGGCGGCTGGCACGGCGGGAGCGGAGCCCGCGGACGGCGACCCGCATGCTGGCGATCGCCAGCGCCCTGGAAGGCAAGAGCCGGGCCGAGGCGGCGCGGCTGGCTGGCATGGAGCGGCAAGCCCTGCGCGACGCAGTGGTGTGCTTCAACGCCGAGGGGCTGCCAGGCCTGCGCGACCGGCCGAAGCCGGGTCGCCCGGCGGCGCTGACCGAGGCCGAGCAGGCGATGCGGCTGGCTGCCCTCTTCCGCGGCCCCGACCCGGCACGGGACGGCGGCGTGGACTGGACCCTGCCGGCGCTGTGCGGCCGGCTCGAGGGGCGGTTCGGCAAGCGGCTGCCCCCGGCCAGCCTGTCGCGCGTCATCCGCCGGCTCGATCGGTCGCGGCAGAAGACCCGGCCGCTGCATCCCGAGGCCGACGAGCGAGGCCGACGAGCGAGCCAAGGCCGCCTTCGTTAAAGGGGGCTCCCGCGCGCCGTAGAGACCGTAGCCGCGGCTCATCCGGACAAGTGGATCGAGGTCTGGTTCGAGGATGAGGCCAGGATGGGGCTGAAGGGCCGCACCGGCTACCGCTGGTGGGGGCGCGGCCAGCGGCCGCGCGGCCTGCGCCAGATCGGCTACGAGGGGGCCTGGGAGTGTCGGAAATTTCGTGGATGGGGTTGTACGATGCTGCTGAGGGAGCCATCGTATGCCGCGACGCAAACCGCCTTCGATCCCGGATGAGTTGCTGGATCAGTTGCTGAGCGGATCCGATCCCCGGGCCGTCCTGGCCGAGGTCGCCGAATGGCAGAACCGGCCCCTCGAAGCCCTCTACCCGCTGGTCTTCCTCGATGCGCTCCGGGTCAAGGTCCGCGACGAGGGCACGGTTCGGAACAAGGCGGTCTACATCGCCCTCGGCGTCCGGCCGGACGGCACCAAGGAGGTGCTGGGGCTCTGGATCGAGCAGACTGAGGGCGCCAGGTTCTGGCTCCGGGTGATGAACGAGCTGAAGGACCGCGGCGTCGAGGACATCCTGATCGCCGTGGTCGATGGCCTGAAGGGCTTTCCTGAGGCGATCGCCGCCGTGTTCCCGCGGACCCAGGTCCAGGCCTGTATCGTCCACCTCATTCGCAACTCGTTGGACTATGTCTCATACAAGGACCGGCGTGCCGTCGCCGCGGCGCTGAAGGAGGTCTACCGGGCGCGCACCGCCGAGATGGGCGAAGCCACCCTCGCGGCCTTTGACGAGGGCCCCTGGGGCCGCAAATACCCCGTCATTGCCCAGACCTGGCGTCGGCACTGGACGGAGGTGATCCCGTTCTACGCCTTCCCCGCCGAGGTGCGGCGGATCATTGACACCACGAATGCCATAGAGGCCTTGCATGCGAAGCTGCGCCGCGCCGTCCGCGCCCGCGGCCACTTCCCCACCGACGAGGCCGTGCTGAAGCTGCTGTTCCTGGTCTTGAACCTGGCCACCAAGGATTGGAAGATGCCGCAAAGGGAGTGGACCGCCGCCAAGGCGCAGTTCGCCATTCTCTTCGAGGACCGCTTTGCCATCACCTGATCAACGCGGCCCCACACAGAATTCCTGACAGTCCTCATCCGACAGGTGAACCGGCAACGCATCGGTTTCCGGCGGGATGGGGATCTGATGCGCCTCCCGCGGGCTACGGCCGCAAGGCCGACAGAGACTGCGCGGTGATCTCGGCAAGCCGGAGCAGAACCTCGGTCGACGCTCCATCCCTAGCCTGAACAGCCATACCTTGAACCACGGCGGCGATGTAGTGCGACCACGCGGCACAGTCGGCATCGCCGCGCACCTGGCGATCGGCAACGCCCCGTTCCAGCCGTTCGGCGATCTTGTCTATACTCTCGGCCCGCAACCTGCGACCCAAGTCCACGAGCTCCGTCGCTGTCGCACCTGCAGAAGGGGTGGCGATCATACAGCCGGGCGTGCCGCCCGTGCGCGAGAAGGTGATCGCTGCGTCCCGCAGCAAGCGGGCAACGGCGTTGAATGCGTCCGCTTCCTCCTCGAGCGCGCGCGCAGCAAATCCGCCGATCGTCGTGCGGTAGAACTCGATGGCTTCCCGGTACAACGCGTCCTTCGAGCCGAATGCGGCGTAAAGGCTCTGCGCCGAAATGCCCATCGCCTGGGTCAGCATCGCGATCGAGGCTCCCTCGTAGCCACTGGCCCAGAAGACCTGCATCGCCCGTTCGAGAACCTCGGCGCGATCGAACGCGGGGGGACGTCCCCGCCGTCTGCCATTTTCCACAATACCCATTGTTGTAATTCCTCCCCCCATGATATCATAACGGTCATTGTTATATATACAAAAGGTGACGGACATGCCTGCTCCTTCCGCGGCGAAATGCGCTCAGCCACTTCATGACATGTTCAGGCCAGAGGCGATCTCGGCTGAGACGCAAGGGGTTTACGACAGGCTGGTGGCGACGCTGGCATCGCTGAAGCAGCCAGCTGACCTTGCTGGCCTGCGTGACGCCTATTCGCGCGGCCTTCTGGGCCTACCGGCCTCTCCGAAGTCGCCGCGTGCGCGTCAGATTACGATTCCGGGGCCAGCCGGTCCTCTCGACCTGCGCATCCTCATGCCCGACGAGGTGCGAGGCGTGTACCTTCATTTTCATGGAGGCGGCTGGATGGTCGGCAGCAACGATACTTGGGACGAGCAGCTCGAATTGTTCGGCCGAATCGCCGGTATGGCATCGGTCAGTGTGAACTACCGTCTCGCACCGGAACACGTCTTCCCAGCCGCGATTGACGATTGCGTGGCGACCGCGCTCTGGCTGATCGACCACGCGCAGGCACAGTTCGGCACCTCGTGGCTAGCGATCGGCGGGGAATCTGCTGGCGCCCATCTGGCCGCATCGACGCTGGTGCGGCTCCGCGACATGGGGCGGATATCTCCATACCGCGCGGCCAACCTCCTGTTCGGCTGCTACGATCTTTCGCTGACCCCGAGCGTGCGCGCCTCGAAGGGAACGCCCTTCGTGGACCGTGCGGTCATGGAGCGGTTCGCGACAATGTTCGCCGGTGACACCGACGTGCGCGATCCGGCGATCTCGCCGCTCTATGCCGATCTTCACGACCTGCCGCCCGCGCTGTTCACGGTCGGCGCGGCCGATCCGCTGCGAGACGATAGCCTGTTCATGCACATGCGCTGGCAGGCCGCCGGCAACAGGTCCAAGTTGGCCGTTTATCCGGGCGGTTGGCACGGGTTCAACTCATTCGATTGCGATCTGGCGCGCGCTGCCAACGAGGAGATGGCACGGTTCCTGAGCGCGTGCCGAAGCGAATCGTGAACCTCCCGGCGCTGGCGCACCTGGCTTCTTAACCCGGCGCCTGCCTACCCTCGGTCCGGTAACTGCGTCCTTGCAGGGCGGCCCGAGAAGCCGCCCTTGTCGCCGTTGCCGAAGCCGGCCACGTCGAAGGCATCGGCGAAGAACGGCGTCAGCGACGGCAAGACCTTCCGCTTGGAATCGCTGATGCCGTGCGGTACTACGACAGCTGCAAGGCGATCCTGCGCGAAATGCAGGCAGCGGAAGGAGCAGTCGCTGGCCACAGCGGCATGGTCCGGGGAACCATCCGAGTTGGCACTACGCCTTCCCTGGCACGCCGCGTTATTATCCCGGCACTTCCGCGATTCACAGCGCGGTACCCGGGTATCGATATCGACCTGCACCTGAGCGATGCCGTGATCGATCTCGTCCAAAAGGGTATCGATTGCGTTATCAGAGCTGGCGAACCACGGCCCTCGAGCCTCATTGTTCGCCGAATTACCCATTTCCAATGGTACGTGTGCGGCTCTCCCGACTATCTTAAGCGGCACGGCGAACCCGCCTGCTTAGCCGACCTTCAAGGGCACGTGGCGGTGGGGTACTCCGACAGCCGGACAGGCCGCTCAACGAATTGGATCTTCCGGGAAGGCGAGGAAGTCACTGCGCTGTCCATGAAGGAGTCCGTTACCGTTAATGACACCGACGCTTATATCGCTGCTGGCCTGGCCGGGCTCGGCCTCATTCGCGCTGCCAGCTATCTGGTGCATGAGTACCTGTCCGAGGGTCGGCTCGTTAGGCTCTTCGCCAATCTAGAGGCTTCGACTGCTCCGTTATCAGTGCTCTATCCACAGAGCCGCCACCTCTCGCCCGCTGTTCGCACCTTCATAGACTGGTGCATAGAGATCATCGGCCAAGAGGCGAGGAACTGGTAACCTGCGAGCGAACCGCGTGGTCACTGGCTACCCGCTCCCGTTGGTCGGCGGGGCCTACCTGTCCGGTTGTGAGACCTCCTTGGCGGCTTCGGCGATGTCGCGGGCAAAGGGTAGTCTGGGATCGAACTCGAGGTGGGTGATGGAGGTGACGATGAGCTTGCCCATTTCGTCGCTGCCGTCGCGTGCCAGGTGGCAGAGATGCCACCTTCGTCGCCCGCGTAATCGACCCGGGTGATGTGGCAGGCCGTGACCCGGGGTGTTGCGGGGTCCTGGTCCTGTACCGTCGCCAGCAGCCGCGGCGTCATCCGCGCGGGTAGCGGCAGGGCGGCGCGGATCTTGTCGAGCAGCCGGTCGACCTGGTCAGGATGGCCGATCATTGGACGCCCTCCAGTTGGATGTTCCAGGGCAGCAGTTCGTCGAGGCGGCCGATGGTATTGGCCGCGGGCCATGCGATCGAGGACGGTGGCGATGTAGGCCTCGGGATCGAGGCCGTTGAGCTTCGCGGTCTCGGCGATGGTGTAGATGATGGCGGCGCGCTCGCCACCGCCCTTAGTGGTTCATCCGGCAAGTTATGCGGCCTTGGGCAGGAGCGCGCTGCCGGGCTGACGGCGCGGGCGAAGGCGGCGTTGCCGTCCCCAGGTGAAGGGATG
>JADGHC010000268.1 GCA_019689655.1 Microbispora sp. | reverse complement strand
GCCGGTCACGTCGATGCTGGCCTGGGTCCAGTAGTTGTAGCCCTGTCGGCGCAGCACCTCCACGCCGTCGACCAGGACCATCAGCCGGTCGCCCTCGTATCCCGGGCCGGGCGGCTCGCTGCTGGTGTAGTACCAGAATGAAAGCGCGGTCGCCCCGGGCGGCACGGTCACGATGCAGTCGCTGGTCTGGTTGTTGCCGATCACCCCGGAACGCAGGGACCAGGTGCCGGCGTTGTAGTGCGCCTGCGACCTGGTCCATGGCGCGTCTCCGCCGCTGGTGATCGTCACGGCATAGTCGGTGTCCTCGAAGTTCTCGTACACCGCGACGGCGCCGACCTGCCAGGGCTGGGCCGGGGAGCAGTTGAAGCTGGCCTCCCAGTGCTGCAGGCCCATCTCGTGGTGGATGCCGTCGACGAGCAGATCCACGTACCCGAAGCCGACCTGCGGGGGCAGGTCGGTGATGCGGATCAGGTCGCCCTCGGTCAGGGACAACACCTGCGGAATCAGGCCGGGTGCCTTGTGCAGCAGCACCTTCACCGTCGGGTAGCGGGGGCCGTCGACCGTGCCCAGGTAAAGCCGCCAGTACGCGATCGGCCCGGTCTGGTCATCGCTGTACAGCGACAGGGTGACCTCGTCGTCGTACTGGCCGATCCCGTCCGGGGGGTCCTGCACGGACAGCGGCCCGTCGGTGAGCACGGCCCGGGTCGAGGATCCGCCGGTGCGGGTGACGGTGCGGTCGTTGCGGACCGCGGTGTCGTCGTCGACCGGCTCCAGCGCCGCCAGCCCGGGCGCCTTGTTGTAGGACAGGGTCAGCTTCGGGGTCTGGCCGTACATGCTGGACCGCTCCCGGTACAGCAGCCCGGGCCGGGTGCGGTCCTCCAGCAGCAGCCCGCCGTCGGCGTCGGCCGCGGCCTGCAACAAATTCAGCAGCGTGTCCACGCGCTGCGGGCCAACCTGCTCGGTGGCCAGCGGGCCGGGGATGCGGGCCAGCGGCAGGCCCTCCTCGGTGGCTAGGCGCCGCATCCGCGCCCACGCGGTCTCGCCGGTGAACCCGTCGTCGCATCCGTCGTAGATGGTGACGCTGGGAACCAGGGGTGCCGCCAGGCTGCCGCCTACGTCGAACGCCGACAGGTGCCCGATGGCCATGCCCTGGAAGTCGCTACCCCAGGAGCCGCGCACGGCGGTTACAGCGCCCGGCGTTCCGGTATACGTCGTGTAGGCGTAGTACCAGATGTTGGTGATGACGTCCCGCCAGGCCACGGCGACATGGGTGCTGGAGCCGTTCACCACCGAGAACATTTGGAGCCGGTTCCACCTCGACCCGGTGAACGCGGCGATCGCCGCGGCGTCGGTGTGCTGGAACTGGGCGATGATATTCCCGTCCACGTCGAGGGCCTGGACGCGGATGCCGGCCGTGGAGACGCGGGCCAGCACCTGCGTGACGCCGCCGGTGCCCGGGCGCAGACGCACGCTGAGCATGGTCTGCTCGGTCGACGGCATCTTGTCGAGCTTGTAGACCATCTCGACGTGCCAGCCGCCGGCCTTGGCGCCGGGCACGGTGCCGGACAGCGTCGAGGCCTCGCCCAGCACAGGCAGGGCGTCGGAGCCGGGCATGGAGTCATCCGAGGCGAACGTCATCCCTGTCACCGCGAGCGGGACACCGTCGTCGAGCCCGGACGCCGCCTGGGTGGCGGTCGCGCCGTCCTCCATCGGCCAGTACGCCAGCGGCCCGCCGGAGGGCACACGACGGCGCAGCGTCGACTGCAGGGCCTTCTTGCCCTGTCCGAGGCGGCGCAGGATCCCGGACGCCTGCAGTGGCACCCACGAGTCCGAGCCGTCCGGCTGCCACTTCTGCGGCCACTCCGAGACTTCGCCCACGAACAGGTCTGCGCGGTTGCGGATGGAGGCGTTGCCGGCCAGTGTCCAGGTGCGGCCTGCGGAGTCCGTGAAGCTGCTGGTGCCCGCGGCCTGGGCGGTAAAATCGGGGGCCGCGACCACGGTGCCGTCGATGCCGTTGCGGACCTCGGCGCGGTAGCAGCGGCCAGCGACCGGCTGGCCGCCGGACCACGGCGGGGCGACCTGAAGCGGGGCTGATCCGCCTGCCAGAGTGACGGTCCCGGGTCCGGTGAAGGCGAAGACCTCCGTCCACGGCTCGGTGATGGCCGGTGCCCAGTACCAGCGGACAGTAAAGCCGCTGCTGCCGTTGTCGGCATCCAGCGTGGCACGCACCGCTGCACGACGGGGCATGGCGGGCAGCGGCCAGCGGTAGTAGATGCCGCCCGTGGACGTCCGGTAGTACAGCCCCAAAGAGCCGCTTTCGATGCCCAGAGCGTAGGCCCAGGCGTCCGACGTCTCCCCCCACTTGCCGATGAGCATGTGCGTTCCGGGCGCGTACCAGTCGGCTTCGCCTTCCCAGCGCAGGTCCAGGTCGCCGGTAATGTCGAGGGCGCTGGTGTCTGGGGTGGAGGCGTAGTTCGCCGGGTCGCCGTCCAGCTCGAGGTACGAGGTGGTGCCGGGCACGGACAGGCGGATCGGGGTGTTGCGGCCGATCTTCCCGTACAGCGGCGACATGGGGTTGCGCGGCGAGTAGCGCCCGTCGCGATTGTCGATGGTGATCTGCAGGCTGCCCGGGTCGGTCTGGGCGGCCATGTCCGGGCGGCCGGTCTCGATGACGATGGTGTCCCGCTCGTAGGTGCGCACCCGCTGCCACACACCGTCAATCTGCAGCTCGGTGCGGATGTCGAGCGGCGTGTTCGGGAACCCCACGGAACCCTCCTCCTACTGGGTTGCGAAGACGGATGCCGGGTCGCCGCCGCGGCCGTTGGTCTGCACGATGCGGCGGATCAGCCGCTTCATGTCCTCCGGGCCGGCCAGCTCGATGCGCAGCCCGCGGTCCTGGGCGGCGCCGGCCGCACGCGAGACACCGGCCGGGGCTGCCTGCTGGGTGACCTGGGAGGTCATGTCCGGCAGCTGCGCGGTGAGGCCCTGCAGCTGGCGGCGCAGGGCGGGCACCTGCGCGGCGATGCCTTCCTGGAAGCCCTGTAGAACCCAGCGTCCGGACGGGGTCAGGATGCGCTTATCAAGCGTCTCCGGGCCCTTCCACGAGGGCAGGTGCGAGGTGATGCTGCCAAGCGTGGATCGCACCGACCCGATCATCGATCGGATGCCGTTGATGAAGCCGCGGATCAGGGAGGCGCCGGCGTTCCACAGCACGCCGCCGAGCGAGCCGAGTGCGGACTTGGCCCGGCCGGGCAGGCCGCGCACCCAGGAGATCGCGCTGTTGATCTGCGAGCGGATCGCTGACACGAGCCGGGCGCCTGCCGACGATGCCCGGGAGGCCAGGTAGCCGCCGAGGCTGGCCAGAGCGGAGACCGCCCGCCCGGGCATCCCCTTCAGCCACGAGACGGCCTTGTCGATGCCCTGCCCGACCAGGCGGGCCAGCGCCCCCACGGCCTGGCCGATCAGCTGCTTGGCGTTGTTCACGGCCTGCTTGGCCAGGTCCCACGCCTTGCCGAAGTCCCCGGACAGCAGGGCGACGATCGCCTGCAGGATCGGCATCACGACGCTGGTGATGACCGCGGCAAGGCCGGACGCCAGGATCGCCGCCAGCTGAGCGACCGCGCCGATGATCGGCACCAGGACCGGCAGCACCGCGGACAGCACCTGGAAGATCAGCGGGGTCAGGGCGACGATCAGCTGACCGGCTGCGGCCATCACCTGCCCGAACGCCTGGCCGATCTGCACCAGGCTGGGCTGGATGGCCACGAGGATCTGCGCCAGGACGGGGAACACCGTCTGGGCCAGCATGCTCAGCAGCGTGGCCAGCGGGGTGATGATCGCGGGCAGCGAGGCGAAGACGGGCGCCAGGGCGGCGCTCAGGGTGGTGGCCAGCTGCCGCACCACGGGGGCGAGCTGGCGGACCACCTGCCCGACCGCGCCGAGTAGCGGCATCAGTGGCGGCAGCAGGGACGCGATCAGCTGGCCGACCACCGGCAGCAGCGGGGAGATCGCGTCGATAACCGTCCCGATGTTGTCCGCGACGGCCGACAGCACCGGGCCGAGCGCGGCCACGATCGGACGCAGCCCGCTGCCCAGCGCGGCGACCAGGCGCACCAGGGGCGGCCCGAGCTGGGCGAGCGCTGGGCCCAGGGCGCCGGCGAGCTGGGCCACCAGCGGGCCGAGCAGGGTCGTCAACTGCAGCAGCACCGGCCCGCCCGCCTGCGCGAGCGTGCCGACGAATTGGCCGAGTGCAGGCAGGATCGTGCCGACCGCGCCGAGCAGTCCGCCGAGGGCCTGCGAGGCACCGCCCGCGCCTGTGGCGACGCCCTCGAAGAAGCCGCCCAGTCCCTGACCGACGGCACCGAGTCCGGCGGACAGGGCCTGGATGACCGGCTGTGCGGCCTGCACCACGGACACCAGGCCGGGTAGGACGCCCGCGACCAGCTCGCCCAGCCCGTCGACCAGCGGACTGATCATCGGGGCGACGCCCTTGAACAGCTGCCCGATCTGCGGGGCCAACTGGTCGAAGACGCTGCGCAGCTGCCGGGCCGCCTGCACGACCGGCGTGACCAGCGGCTGCGCCAGCTTGGCCGTGGTGCTCTTGACATGCTCGGCCATATCCGTGAACGCGGACTTGACCTGGGCGTTCTCAGCGAGCACTTTGGCGCCGAGCCCGGCCACGGCGAGCGGTACCGCGGCGAGCGCGCCCGCACCGGCCACCGCGCCGGCCGACAGCAGCGCTGTCGACTTGGCGGCGATCGGCCCGATCTGGGACAGGGCCGTGCCCGCCGCGCGGGCGCCGCCGGCCAGCCCGTTGCGCATGCTCCGGGCCAGGGTGGAGACCACGGCCTGGGCGCGGCGGGCACCGGCCGCCAGCGGTGTCGTGTCGATGCCCAGGCGCACCGACATGGAGGCGAGGGTGGCCACAGGACACCACCCCCTATCGGTTACGCAGTTGTGCGGTACTCGCCGCCCAGAGCGGCGTTGATCCGGATGACGTCCTGCCAGATCTCCTCTGGCGTGCGCGGCCGCGGCGGCTCCCACTCGGGCAGGAAGTCGGCCGGTTTCAGTGCGCCGCCCTTGGCACGCTGGGCGTTGGCGACGGTGGCGGCGACGATCGCGGCCTGGATGTCGCCGCGCAGCCGGCTGTCGAGCGGCCCGGTCAGCCGCTCATACGCCATCCACTCGGCGAGCTCCCGGGACGTGGTGCGGGCCAGCAGCTCGCGGACGGGCATGCCGAGGTGCCCGGCCAGGCGGAAGTAGAACTGCCGCTCTGGCCGGGCCCTCAGCCCCCCAGGAGCTCCTCTTGGTCGGCGTCGGTCAGCCCGGACAGGCGGGAGGCGACGTCACACACCCGCTGCAGGGCCTGCGCGGACTTCTCGCCGAGCTGCTTGATCTCGGCGTCCGACCGGAACATGCGCTGGCCGTTCTCGTCGACGATGCACGCGGCGGCGAGCCGGGCCCGGTACCGCTCCAGCGCGCTCTCCTTGGACACCGACCGCATGTCCTTGGACAGCATCGCCGCCTCGAAGCGGTCGCGGTCGGTGCCGGACATGCCGCGCACGCGGACGGTGCCGCCCCACTCCGGGATTTCGACGTCCTCGCAGGGGAGGTCGTCGGCGTCGAGGATCTGCTGTGCGCTCAGGTAGGCCACGGCGATCACGTCCCCGCGGTGATGACCGGCTTCCCGGACACCTTGAAGGTGATCTCTGCGGACAGCTTGTCGTCCACCGGAGCCTCCTGGCTGAACTTGGTCAAGATCAGCTTCAGCGCCCACGAGCCGAGCGTGCCCGGGAACACCATCTTGTAGTTGCGCGGTTCGGCGTCCTCGTAGTCGGCGATGAGCGTGTCGTGCTCGCGCGGGTCGTAGTTGACGCTCACCGTCACTTCGCCGCCGTCCTTGAGGCCGCCGATGAACTCGCGCCACCCGTCCGGGGAGTCGTGGGCGGTGACGTCATAGGTCTCCCGCTCGATCTCCGGGCCCTTCACGCTGGTGACGTTGGCGATCGCCGTGAACACCTCCGGGGAGGCGCCGTCACCGCGTTCGAGGGCGATCCCGAACGCGTCCAGACCAGCCATGGTCAATCCTCCTTCTCTTCGGTCTGGACGGTCATCCAGACGCGGTACTGCACGTTGATGTGCCGGATGGTGGGGTCGGGATCGCGCATGCTCTGGTGCTGCGCGTGCGCGATCGAGATGTCCGTGAAGCCGTCCACGGCCAGGGGCTTGCGGTCCAGGACCTGGTCCATCGCGGCGAGGATCTCGGCTGCCTCCCGGTAGCCGCGGTACTTGGACCAGACGTGCAGCACGACCTGGGCGGTCAGGCCCTGCCGGTCGTGCGCGTCGGCGGGCAGCTCGGTGATCGAGCCGAGCGTCACGTAGGGGAACTCGGCGTCCTCGGGGACCTCGTCGTACACGCCGCTCACCAGACCCATGAGCGCGTCGTCGGCGGTCAACTTGGCGTAGACGGCCTGCTGCAGCGGCCACAGGGCGGTCGCCATCACTGCCCCCTCACGTGCTCGACGACCCGCCGCCGGTAGGCCGGCGCGACCTCGGCCCGGTGGGCCTCGAACGCCGGCACCAGATACGGCTGGTCGGCCATGCTGCTGGTGCCCTTCTCCACGTACAGGGCGTAGTCCAGGGTCTCCTCGTCCCACACGCCGACCTCGGCCACGCCGAGGTCGGCGTTGATGCGGGAGTCGATGGACTCCCACAGGGCACCGGTGCGGCGCGGCACCCGCTCCTCGGCGGTGTCCTGCACGTCCTCGGCCCACTCGCGCAGCGTCTCCTCGCGGGCCTGCCGGGCCGCGCCGGGGATACGGCCAATCGCGCGCAGCACGCCGGCCAGGCCGTCGATGTCAACGGTGACGCCTGCCATCGGCGTCCTCCTCTCAGGTGGTGCCGTCCAGCTGCTGCCGCATGGTGCAGTCGGCCCGCAGGTAGGTGCCGGGCACGGACGGCTCGAAGACGGCGATGACCCGCAGCACCCGGCCGGGCGGGCGCAGCTCGTCGTCGCGGCGCACGTCCGCGCCGGCCGCGAAATACCACGTCTCGTCCAGGTCCGCGCCCGCCTGCTGGGCGGCGGCGCGCTCGCGCGCGGTCGGCTGCGAGCGGCGTGCGCGCAGCGTGCCGACCTGCACCCACGTGGTCTCATGACCACCCCCACCGTCGTCCACGACGGTGGCCCGCCACACCGGCACGCTGACGTTGAGCAGGTGCCCGATCAATGCCATGACCGGCCCCTATCTGCTGCTGTAGCCCAGCGCGTAGGGCCGCAGCAGCGTTCTCTCGTAGTCGGTCAGGATCTGGCCGGTGATCGGGGCACCGGTGCGGATGTCTCGGGCATAGGTGACGGAGTAGTCCCCGATCGACTCCGACTGCACCGGCACGACCGACACCCAGCCGCGGGCGGCGACCTGGAGGCACACCTGCTTGAGGATGGCGGGGATGGACGCATACCCGTGGTCGTAGACGACGCTGATGTCCGCGTCCAGCGGCCAGCACGCGGCCAGCCGGGTCAGGATCCCGTACCGGTTCCACCGGTAGTCGGTGCCCTCCACCAGCAGCGTGCCGTCCTCGGTCACCGAGGTGACCGCCGTGACGGGCATCTCCGGCAAGGTGAGGATCCGCCGACCGGTGCCACCCAGCTCCAGCTCGTCCCCGGTGACCGCGTCGATGGTCTGCTGCAGCTCGGCACGGATCAGCGTCTCCGCTGCGCTGATCAGCGCAGCGGCCTGTTCGGTATCGATGGTGTCGAGCCGGAGGTGGCGCCGCAGGTCCTCCGGTGTAGCCCACGGATCAGCCACGGCCCACCTCCTCGATCAGGTGCTGCGAGTGGTTCTGCGTGGCGCGCGCCGGGTCGCGGCGCGCTTGGCCGCCTGCTTCGGGGAGGCCGGCGGCGCCTGCTGCCCGTCGGCCTGCACTGCGTGTCCGGCGGTGATCCACGCGGCGGCCAGGTCGTCGTCGACGTCGACGAC
>JADGHC010000009.1 GCA_019689655.1 Microbispora sp. | reverse complement strand
GGGTTCGGGTGGGTGCGGTGCGGCTCGATCCCCTCACCGAGGCACAGGTGGTCGCCCACGTCATGGACGCGCTCGGGCGTGGGATGGGTGGTCACCTCGTCACGCCGAACGTCGACATCTGCCGTGCCGCCGCCCGAGAGCCCTCGCTGCGCGCGCTGATCGAGGCGGCCGAACTCGTCGTGGCCGATGGGATGCCGCTGGTCTGGGCGTCGCGGCTGCTCGGGTGCCCGCTGCCCGAGCGGGTGACCGGAGCCGACCTGATCTGGTCGCTGTCCGGGGCCGCCGCGGCCCGTGGCCTGCCCGTCTACCTGATCGGCGGGCCGCCCGGCGTCGCCGAGACGGCACGCGACGCACTGTGCCGGCGGCACCCAGGTCTGGTCGTGGCGGGCGTCCATGCTCCGCCGTACGGGTTCGAGACCTGCGCGGCGGCGATGGCGGAGCTGCGGGGACGGCTCCTCGCGGCGCGGCCGTCCCTGGTCTTCGTGGGCCTCGGTTTCCCCCGGCAGGACCGGCTCATCGCCGAGCTCCGGGGCGATTTGCCGGGCGCCTGGTTCGTGGGCTGCGGCGCGGCCATCGCGTTCGCCGCGGGAGCCGTACGCCGCGCCCCGCAGTGGATGGGCGACCACGGGCTGGAGTGGCTGTTCCGCCTGCTCACCGAGCCCCGGCGGCTCGCCCGCCGCTACCTCGTCGACGACCTCCCCTTCGCCCTGCGCCTGCTGACCGGCGCCCTGCTGCGCAGGGCCTTCGGGCCGCGACGCTAGAAGGCGTACGGACCGAAGCGGCCCCAGGCGACCACGCCGGCGAGCACCAGGAGCACCAGGTTGACGGCGATGACCTGGAATTCGCCGCGGCGGGCGTGGACGACGGCCGCGCCGACCATGATCAGGGCGATGCCGAGCGCGGCCAGCGGCGTCAGCACCGGGGCGATGCCCGTGACGGCGGGCAGGACGAGACCGAAGGCGCCCAGCACCTCCAGGGCGCCGATGCCCTTGACCACGCCCACGGGGAAGTCCTCGGCCCACGCCATGCCGGACGCGGCCAGCCGGTCCTTCGGCTGGGCGAGCTTCATCACTCCGCCGACGAGGAAGGCCAGGGTGAGCAGGGCGGCGATGATCCACAAGACGACGTTCATGGACAGTCCGTTCAAGCGGCGGTAGGGGGCGCGATCAGTCGCGGGCGGCGGCCTGCACGGTGTGCCGCAGCAGCAGCGCGGTCGTGACCGGGCCGACCCCGCCGGGCACGGGCGTGAGCGCCCCGGCCTTGTCCCCGACCGCGACCGCGTCGACGTCGCCGACCAGGCCGCCGTCCTCGGTGGGGTTGGTGCCGACGTCCACGACCACCGCCCCGGCCCGTACGTGCTCGGCCGTGATCAGCCCGGCCCGGCCGACCGCGGCCACGACCACGTCGGCCGCGGAGGTGACGGCGGGCAGCTCCCGCGTGCGGGAGTGGCAGATCGTGACGGTGGCGTTCCGGTCCAGCAGGAGATGGGCGGCGGGTTTGCCGACCACGTTGGATCGGCCGACCACGGCGACGTGGAGGCCGGTCAGGTCGATCTCGTAATGGTCGAGGAGTGCCACGACGGCCTCGGCGGTCGCCGGGGCGAACGCGGGCAGGCCCGCGGCCAGGCGGCCCAGCGACAACGGGTTGGCGCCGTCGACGTCCTTCTCGAACGCGATCGCCCCGGCCAGATCCTCCAGCTTGGCGCCCTGCGGCAGCGGAGTCTGGAGGATGATCCCATGCACGGCGGGGTCGGCGCTCAGCGCCGTCAGCCTGTCGCGGATCAGGCCGGGGCCGGCCTCCGCCCCGAGATCGACGATGTCGCAGGCGATGCCGGCCTTCTCGGCGGCGCGGGCGATCGAGCGTACGTACCAGGCGCTGGACTCGTCCGCCGTGGCGACGACGACCGCGAGCTTCGGCGGTGTGCCGGCCGCGGTGAGCGCGGCGGCCCGCTCGGCGGCCTCGGCCCGGATGGACGCCGCCAGCTCCTTGCCGGACAGCGCGCGGGCGCTCACTTGGCGATCTCCTCACGTACGGCGGCGGTGACCCGTTCGGCCCGGGCGGCTACCTCGTCCACCCCGGCCGCCTCGGCGGCCAGCTCGGCTCGGGCACGCTCATCCTTGATCCCCCCGAGGTTGATCTCGATGTTCACCCGGGCGGTGGTCGCCGCGGCCCGGGCGGCCTCGGTGGCGGCGGCGATGTCGGAGATGACGTTGCGGTTGCCGATGGGCAGCAGTTCCTCGGCGATGCCGACGGCCTTCCGCGCGACGGCGACTACGTCGGCCGGGACCTTGCCCGCCCCTACCAGCGCCTCGGAGATGGCGGCCGAGCGGGCCGCCTTGGCCTTGTCGGTGTCCTTGGGCAGCTTGTACGCCTCGGTGACCGCCGTGAACGCCGACGCGTCGGCCTCGGCCAGGCGCAGGGCCTCCGCCCGCAGGTCGTCGGTCTCGCCGATGATGCGTTCGATCACGGCCGCGTGCTCGGCGTACTTCTCGCCGGTGGTGTAACGCGCGACCATGCCCAGCAGGGCCGCCGCCTGCGCGGCCTGCAGGGCCGCGACGGCGCCGCCGCCCGGCGCGGGCACCCGATCGGCGAGGCGGGACAGGAAATCGCTGATCTTCTCGTCGCGCATCGCGCTCATCCTCCGGTCGTCCTGGTTCGCGCATCGCACGGACGCGCTGCCACGGCTCGCGCGTCACCACGGCTCGCGCATGGTACGGCCGGGGAAATCCTCCCACGTCCCGCCCGCCGCCTCGCGGAGGGGCTCGTACGTTTCAGGCCGAGGCCGCAGGCCGGTCGGGCACTGTTTCAGCGGCAGGCCAGGCCGTGGGCCGTACGGGCTCGGGTGGGGCCGCGGCGCGCCGGGCCGGCCGGGCCGGGGCCTGGCCGAGCAGGGTGCCGCCGAGGGCGATGACCATGCCGAGCAGCTGCAGCGGGCTGAGGGACTGACCGAGCGCCGCCCAGCCGATGACGGCCGCCGAAACCGGGCTCAGCAGTATGAGGAAGGCGACGGACGTCGCGGAAAGCCGGGAGATCCCGCGGAACCAGAGCCAGTACGCGAGGGCGGTGCCGAGGATGCCCAGATAGGCGTAGCCGAGCAGGTTCACCCCGTTGAGCGCCGGCGGCGCGCCCTCGACCAGCAGGGCGACCGGGACGAGCAGCAGTCCGCCGGCGGTGAGCTGCCATCCGGTGAGGGCGAGGGCTCCGACGCCCTCCGGGCGGCCCCAGCGCTTGGTCAGCACGGTCCCCGCCGACATGGACGCCGCCCCGGCCAGCCCGGCGATCACCCCGGCCGCGTCCAGCCGCGCCTCGGCGCGCAGGACGACCAACCCGACGCCGACCACGCCGAGGACACCGGCGAGCACCTTGCGTACGGTGGGCCGTTCGGAGAGCAGCAGGGCGGCGAAACCGAGCGCGAACAGCGGCCCCGCCGCGCCCAGCACGGCCGCGACGCCGCCGGGCAGCCGGTAGGCCGCGAGGAACAGCAACGGGAAGAACACCCCGATGTTCAACGCTCCCAGCACCGCGGCCCGCCAGATCCACACTCCCCGGGGCAGCACCCGGCCGATGGCCAGCAACAGCAGGCCGGCGGGCAGCGCTCGCATCAGCGCCGTGAACATCGGGCGGTCGGGTGGGAGGAACTCCGTGGTCACGGCATAGGTCGAGCCCCAGGCGAGCGGAGTGAGCGCGGTGAGGGCCAATGTGCCCGCGTACGTCGCGGAACCGGGCCGGGGTGTGGTGATCGTGCCCATGAAGATTGCTCCTCATTGATAATCTCAACGTTGAAATAAGAGCACAGGGTTCGTCTAGACGTCAAACTGATGAACGTTGAGATACTTAGCGCTAAGGGGCTCTCATGCGTGACGCCGTCGATCTGCTCATGGCGCAATGGGCACGGGAGCGGCCCGACCTGGACGTATGGCCGATGGGGATCGTGGGCAGGATCGCCCGGCTGTCGCGGCTGCTCGACCGGGAGCTGAAGGAGTTCTTCGCCTCCCATGGCCTGGAGCGGTGGGAGTTCGACGTGCTCGCCACGCTGCGCCGGTCCGGTCCGCCGTACGAGCTGACGACGGGGGCCCTGCACCGGGCGGCGATGGTGACGTCCGGCGCGATCACCAACCGCTGTGACCGGATGGTGGCCAAGGGGCTGGTCGAGCGGATCCCCGACTCCGGCGACCGGCGGTCGGTCCGGGTCCGGCTCACCGAGCGCGGCCTCGCGCTGGTGGACGAGGTGCTTGAGCCGCACGTCGCCAACGAGGCGCGGCTGCTGGCGGCGCTCGGTCCCGAGGAGCGGGATCACCTCGCCGGCGCCCTGCGCACCCTCCTCGCCTCCCTCGGCGACACCACCCTCGGTTAGCGGGTGTGCATGAGCCTTGGGGGCGACTCGGCCGCCGGGCCGGAAGACACCTGCGGACCTCGCGTCACCCGTTCCGGTGATCTTGGTCTACGAGCTTGGCCGGGTCGGCCGCCGCGCCGCAAAGAAGCCTCCGGGTCCTCGCGAAAGTCCCCCTGGGCTTTCGCCGCGGTCCTCGCCCCCTTCCGCTCCGCTCCCTCCATCCGATGGACGGCGGCGGACAAGGTGCCGGCCGGTGCCGGTCGTACGGCCGCGCGCCGGGTTTCCTTTCACGCCGACCAAGATCATGAAAGGATACGGCTTATCCTTTCATGCCGGCCGGGGACGTGAAAGGATAACCGCATGGCCGGATATCTGGAGGCGTCGTGGCCCACCGCATGGGCCGCCCCGAGCAAACGGGACAGGCGCGGAGGCACTTACCGTGCCTACACGCCGGATCACCTGGTCGGCCGCATGCTCGTCCTGCCGTCCGACGTCGCCCGAGAGGCAGCGGTGGTCGAGGGGCTGGTGCGGGGGCTCGTCGCGCACCCTGCGAGCCACGGCATCGACGGCCTGGCCCGGTTCCTGCTCAGGTCCGAGGCGATCGCGTCCTCCCGGATCGAGGGATTGCAGGTGTCTCCGCAGCAGGTGGCCCTCGCCGAGTTGGCCGGCCAGGACACGGGCGTGACGAAGGGCTTCACCGCGACGGCGAAACTGGTCGCCAACAACGTGACCGCCCTGCGGCAGGCGGTCACGGATCTGGTGATGGTCGATGCGGTCTCCGTGTCCGACATCGTCGCTCTTCATCAGGCGCTCCTGCCGGATGAGCGCCACCACGGGCTGCGGACCGTGCAGAACTGGGTTGGCGGGAGCGAATGGCATCCGCTGGACGCCGAGTTCGTGCCGCCTCCGCCCGACCATGTGCCGTCGCTCATGCAAGATCTGGCGACGTACATCAACGGCGCCGAGCACGCGGCCCTGATCCAGGCCGCTTTGGTCCACGCCCAGTTCGAGACCATCCACCCCTTCACCGATGGCAACGGCCGAGTGGGGCGAGCGCTCATCCATACGGTTCTCGCCCGGCGCGGGCTGACGCCGAACGCGATCTTGCCGATCAGCCTTGTCCTGCTGACGCGGTCCGACGAGTACGTCTCGGGCCTCACGGCCTACCGCTACTGCGGGGAAAGCACGTCCGCCGACGCTCAGGAGGCCGTCGCCGCCTGGCTGCGTGTCTTCCTGACGGCCACCCGTACGGCGGTGGAGCAGGCGGAAAGGTTCGCCGACGACCTTCGCGATTTGCATGACGAGTGGCTGGACCGCCATCGCCGTTTCCGGGAGTCGCAGGGTATGCGGGCCGCTCCGCGATCCGACTCGGCGGTCGCGCGCCTGCTCAACCTGCTGCCCGCGGTGCCGGTCGTGACGGCTCGGACCGTGCAAAGCCTGCTGGAGGTCACTCACCCCGCCGCGCGGCAGGCATTGGAGGAACTCGCGGGAGCGGGCATTTTGCACCCCAAACAGGTCGAGAGGAACACCCGTGGATATCTAGCGCGAGAGGTGTTCGACCTGCTCACCCTCACCGAGCGCCGCTTGGCCAGCACGCGATGGGACACCCGCGAGTCCGCGCCACGGCGCGTGGTGCCCGCCCGTCCGCAACGCTGAACGAGATGGTTGTCCTTTCAGGGGGGATGTTCGTCCGCACGGCCCGCTGGAGTAGTTCGGCGGCTGAGCGAAATTGTCGCTACGTGATCAATGAGATGCGAGCTGTCGTCGTCGGCTCGCACAGTAGATTGGTAGCTATGAGCGCTCAGCCTGTGGATCCCGTCGGGGTTCGTGATCCCGGTGAGGACCCGGCCGCGATCTTTGAGATGCTTCCGCCGCCGCACCGGGCGCAGTTCCGGGCAGAGTACGACGAGGCATTGGAAGCCGCACACGATCTGGCGCGATTCAAGCAGGTGCAGACGCTGTTGCGTCAGTGGCGGCTGCGTGCCATCGCCTACGCTCGCCCGGGTTATGAGGAGGCCGTCCAGGACGCCCTTCACGAGCGCGCCGAGATGTTCACCCGCTATACCCCGCCGGAGTGGGAAGGCCGGGTGTGAGCTACAAGTTCGATGGCTTCCATGGACGTGCCCTATATGAGCTGAACGGTCTTCCTCCGGAGGTCCGCGACGGTCCCCTCCTGGAGCGGCTCATCGATCTCCTCCGCGACCCATGGGATGCGGTTGCGGAGCGTCCCGGCCAGACTTTGGTGAGACACGCCTTCTTCGGAGACAACAGCCAGGGAATGCTGACGTTCATCCTTGACGAGGCGACACAGTCTCTGCGTGTTATCGACATCATCTGGGCTGGCTGACCTTCGGTCTCACGACGCCTCGCCTGGGATGACCTGCTGATATTTCAGCTCATAGAGGTGGCCGCCCTTGATGAGGATGGACACCTCGACCGGGCGGGCTTCGTCGGAGTAGACGACGCGGAGCTGCCGGATCACCGGAATGCCTTCGGGAAGTTCCAGGAGTTCGGCTTCTTCCGTGGTAGGCGGCCTCACGGAGATGCTGTCAGTGAACTCGCGCTCCGGATAGCCGAGTTCCGCGAGCACGGTCGGCGTGCCTCCTCGGATGCGTCCACGGCGGCTGAGCGCGGTGCCGGCGGCCAGGCTGTGCGGGTAGTACGACCAGGACGCCTCGACAGGTTCCTCGTCGCGCAGCATCAACCGGTGTCGCAGTATGGCGCGTTCCTCTCCGAGCTCCGCCGCGATGGGCTTGGGTGTGTCGACCTCCGCGACGTCGAGCAGCCGGTAGGTGACGCCGCGCTCGGCCGGATCGAAGTAGGCGGCGGTGTGCACGACGAACGGGCGCCGGTCGCGGACGAACACGCCTTTGCCGACCCGACCGTACGCGAACCCCTCGGCCTGGAGGAGCTTGGTCGCATTGTGCGCGGTGGCCGCAGCCGTGCCGTACATCTCTGCCAATTCCGCTGTGGAAGGAAGCTTCTGGCCCGGCTCGAGTTCCCCAGACATGATCTTCGCCCGGAGGTCGGCGGCAATCTTCAGTTGCGGGGGTCGCTCGTCCGGCTTCCGCGCCACAGCCCGGGGTCCTTTCTGATCACAGCGTTGTCTCGTACCGCAGGTAGCGGACTGTCGGGTCCATCGTCATGACGCTGACCTCGACCGGTTCGCCGGTCTCAGCTCGGAGCGTACGGGTCAGCACCAGGACCCAGCCGTGCTGGTCGAGGCCGAGGGTCTGCCGCTCGTCTTCGGACGCCGGACGGGCGTGGACGTCCTCTTCCGCGTACCGAGGCGCATAACCGAGCTCGGCCAGCAGTGCGACGGCACCGCCGGGGATCTTGCGCGGCTCGGCGAGCCGGGTTCCCTGCGCGATCGTCACGGGGTAGTAGGAGTCGGCGAGTTCCACGGGCTGATCGTCCAAGAGCACGATCCGGCGCCGGACGACAACCGGGTCGCCAGGTGTGAGCCGGAGCCGCTCCGCGACTTCCGGCGGTGCCGGCTGTTCTCCCACCTCTCCAAGCCGATGCGTTCCCTTGCGGCCATGCTGCGCCGCCTCCGTCGCCCACGCGTCCCCCTGTCCCGGCTGGAGGTACGGCGTGGAGACACTCGCCCACTTCTGCTCAGACACGACTGACCTCCCATGGTCCCGGCAGACTATTCACTTTTATGCCGTACTGAAGGATCAACAGGGCGTCCGACGGGCTCACGCGCGCCGTATCGCCCGGCGTGGCGAAAGGCCTCGCGGTGAGGTGATGGCGAGCGTAGCCTCGGTTTCAAGCGGATTCGCCGAAAGGGAAAGCCGGCCAGACGATCGCACTCCAGCACCAGCGCCGTGCGATGACGCCGGGACCAGTGAAAAACGGAGCGTTCTCCTATGCTGGACGATCTTGCGGGTAGAACGACCGGGGAGCGAATCAGGATCGTCCGGGAACGCAAAGGCATGAGTCGGCCCGTGCTCGCCGGACTGGTCGGCCGTTCACCCGATTGGCTGAAAGGAATCGAGACCGGCCGCCGGTTGCCACCGCGATTGCCGATGCTCGTCAAACTCGCCGAGGTTCTCGCGGTCGGAGACGTGGCCGTGCTTGCCGGCACAGATATGGATCTCGGCGGACGGACGTCCCTTCCCATCAGCTCCTTTGCCCACATACCGCATGACGCGGTACCCGCGATCCGCGAGGCCGTACGGGAACCGCTGCTCAGCGCGCCGAAGGAACTTTCAACCGATATCGCGTCCCTACGCAGCCGTACGGCCGACGCATGGCGGCTGTGGCACACCTCGCCCACTCACCGCGACGACGTCGGGCGTGTGCTCCCATCGCTCATCCGTGATGCCCGGCTGCTGGTGAGAAGCACCGAGGGACAGGAGCGGCGCCGGGCGAACACCGTGCTCGTGGACGTGTGGGCGCTCGTACAGCACGCGATCGTATGGGCGAGCGAGCCGGAGCTGATCTGGGTGGTCGCCGACCGGGCGATGGCAGCCGCTCAGGAGGCGGATCAGCCCGATGCCCTTGCCGGGGCCGCATGGACGCTCGCGATCGTTCGGCGGTCGGCGGGGGACACGGATGGGGCATTGACGCTCACAACGGAGGCGTCGGAACTGCTTCGGCCGTTGCTGGAGAACGGGAGCGACGAACTACGCGCGCTTTACGGGGCACTGCAACTTCACGCCGCCACGACGGCCGCCCGCGCGGGCAGGGAGGGCGACGCGTGGCGATTCTGGGACGAAGGCGCGGCCACGGCCGAGCGGTTGCCTCGCGGCTACCACCATCTCTGGACGCAGTTCGGCCAGTCCAATGTCGATCTGCACGCGGTATCAATCGGGGTGGACCTGAGTAAATCCGCCACGGCCAAGGAACAGGCCGAGCGCATCGATCCCGACACCATTCCCAGCAGAGAACGCCGTGCCCGCCTCATGGTCGAGATCGCCCGTACGTATCACCAACGTCGCGATTATTCGGCGACCCTGCATTGGCTGCAGCAGGCATACGACATCTCCCATGATTCCGTGCATTACAGCCCCACAAGTCGGCAGATGGCCTCGGACGCCGTGGACAAAGGGGGTCCGTTGATCGAACGCAAAGCGCGCCATTTCGCGCAACGGCTCGGTCTGCCCCTGTGAGCCGAGGGGCAGACCGCACCCCACCGTGTGCCGGGGCATGTAGCACCCAAGGGACTCGATGTGATCGCATACCGTCCCCGCATGGCACATCGTGTACGAGAAACTACGCACAGTGGTTGGCGTGTCTGGCGTTCCGATGCCGGGCGGTGGTGGGCGACCCGTGAGCGGCCGTTCAGTATCGCGGCCGAGGAGGCCGGCGCGTACCGGACCGTGGACGGGGACGACCTGGGCGAGCTCTGCCGCGTGATCGCCGAGCAGGAGAGCCTGGCCGATCTCGCCGCCCTGCCGTGACCACCGCGATTTCAGGGACCACGGCGGAACAGCGGCGCGACGAGGCGGTGCGCCAAGTCCTGCGGCTCCGGCCCCTGACGGAGATACGCCAGGAGTTCAGGCTGAGCGCTGCTGATCTGGAGATAGTCGCCCGCCGGGTGCGGTCGGCATACCCCTGGATCGCGGCCATCGTCTTCGGCCCCAGGGAAGACGACGACGTAGGGCTGTGCCCCGGGTCGCGCCGCATCCCGCCATTCTCCGGCCAGGCCACACCAAGTTGCTCTGGTGTGCCGAATCACCGGGCCGGGGGCGAGTTCTTGCGCACACGTGCGCCTGCCGGATGACCTGGTTCGAGCTGCTGTCGTACGGCGGGGTGTACCGCATCCGCCGCAACACTGTGCCGCGACCCGACGTGCCCGCCGTCTCGTACGCGGGAGGGTGGCGGCGGCCCGAGGCCGATGACTGGTGGCATCGGCTCATCGCGGGTCACGCCGGTTGAGCTGCCGCCCGGTCCTCGCACGTCGGACCGGACGGGCCAGCGGATATTGATGACGTACGGCTACGAGCCGGCCGACCGGCCTGTAGACGCAATTCGCCATAATGTGACTTTCGGTGTGGGAATCGAGGCTAACCGTCTGCGGCCAGGCCGGTCGCCAATGCCCGTACGCGGGCGGCGTCCTCGTGGGAGAGGGACGCCGAGGTGAGCGCCTGCCGGGAGTCCATCGGGCGGAAGGCCGTACGGGACAGACCCGTCCGGGTGAACGCGGAGCGGGCCGGGGCCCGGGAGGACGTGCAGGCCGCGGTGATCCGGCGGGCGGCCCGGTCGGTCCAGGGCAGGCCGCACCAGTCGTACAGCTCGTGGAAGCCCTCGATCGGCGTCCGGCATAGGTCTTCGTATCGCACCACCGTGATGCCGGGGGTGCGCCCGGCCACCGTGTCGGTGATCCGGCGGGCGACCTTCCACAGCAGGGCCGTTCCGGCGACCGGATCGCGCGACCCGGCCATGCTCCGCAGCTCCTCCACGCAGGGGTGGTCGCGGACCAGCAAGGGCTGGTCGAGCAGTTCGCGCACGTCCACGGCCCAGCCGAGCCGTCGCCAGCTCGCCACGAACGACACCGGGTCGCGGACCAGCACGATCACCCGGCAGCCGAGCCGTTCGGCGAACCACCCGGCCGAGAGCACCGCGAAGGGATCGTCCAGCAGCGCCCGCCTGCCGAGCAGGCGGCCGGCCGTGAACGCGGTGCCATACTTGGCCATCCGCGCGAGGTCGCCGGGCCCGTGGTTGCGGCGGATCTCGGCGGCCCAGTTGTACCGCAGCGCGACCGTACGGGAGAACGCCGCCAGCCACTGCGCCTCGTTGTCCGGGCAGATGTATTGGAAGCGGTGCGTCACGGACGCGTTGAGCACGCCGGGGGAGCGGCCCGGCGGACGCTGCGGGTTCAGGGGCTCGTTGACGTAGACCATCCGCCCGCTCGCCGTGAGCATCCGGCCCACCCAGCTTGTGCCGCTGCGCGGCAGGCCCGTGACGAGCACCGGCGGCCCGTCTGCCGCCGCCCAGTCTCGCTCGCATGGCAGGTCCGTGACGAGTATGGGTGGACTGTCTGCCGTGGCCCGGTCCCGCTCGCGTGACGGGCTGGTCGCCGCTTCGTCGCCGGATCGCGTCGGCGTTCGCCAAGGTCCGTACGGCCCCCGGCCCGCCTTCGTCCAGGTGTCCGGCGTCATGACGCGGCCTTCCCCGCGCCGTGCCTGTTCTCCGCCGTGGGGCTGTCGGCGAGGGCCGTACCGGTCCCACGGCCCAGGCCGAAGGGACGCAAGCCGTAGCGGCGGGAGACCTGCACGAGCGGCAACACGTTCTTCACGATCACGCCGCCCGACCAGCCGAGCGCCGCCCCCAGCGCGCCGCAGGTGGGGACGAGCAGGACGTCGAGGACGATCGTCACGGCGATAGCCGTGGTCACGTTGGCCAGGCTGGCGGCCGTACGCCCGCCCGCGACGAGCACGACGTCGACCATCCCGCAGGCGGTCGCGACCATCATCGTGGCCGACAGGACGAGCGCGATCGCGGCGCCGCCGGCGTAGGCGGGCCCGAACAGCGGCAGCAGCCACGGCGCGAGCGCCGCGTATCCCAGCCAGAGCGGCCAGGTGAGCACGACCAGCCATGTGGTGGTCGTCCGGTACAGCGCCCGTGCGGTGTCCAGGTCGCCCCCGGCCAGCGCCCTGACCAGCCGTGCCTGCGCGGCCTGGGCGAGGCCCTGGCCGGCGAGCTGGCCCAGCACCTTGAACCGGGTCGCCGCCGTGTAGACGGCCGCCGCGGCGGGCCCCGCGAGCAGCGCGACGATCACCACGTCGAGCCGCTGGAACACCGCCTGTACGGCCGCCGCGACCGACCGGGGCGCGGTGTGCCGCCAGAAGGCACCCACATCACCCAGCTCGTACGGCCCGAGCCGGCGCAGCCGTACGGCCGCCAGCAGCGCGGCGGTCACGGAGGGGAGCGCCCAGGCGGCGGCCAGCACCGACGGCGGGGCCCCGGCGAGCACGGCGGCGGTGACCAGCGCGAGCTGCCCGAGCGGCTGGACGGCCCCGGCGAGCAGCAGCGTCGGCCGCATCGTGCCGAGCCCGCGGGTGGCGCAGATCAGCACGTCCGACAAGGCGACGAACGGCAGGGCGGCGGCCAGCACCACCCAGACGCCGCCGGGCACGCCGGTGAGCCCGGCCAGCGGTCCGGCCGCCACGGCGACTCCGGCGCCGGTCACGGCCGCGAGCGCGGCCACCGGCGCGAGGACCCCGCGGACCAGCCGCCGTTCCCCGCTCGCCCCACAAACGCAGTGATTGCGGGCCAGGGCGTGGACCAAGCCGTTGCCGGTGTCGAGGCGGACGATGCCCGCGAGCATCAGGCACACCGATGTGGCCGTGAAGAACGCCCCGGCGGCCTGCGGGGAGAGCGATCGCGTCACCACCAGCACGAGCGCGAACTGGCCGCCCGCGGTGGCGCCCGCCGTGGCCAGCCCGGCCACGCCATGCCGGAAGAGGCCCCTCCGCGGAGGTCTGGTCAGCGCCGCCACGAGGGGACCGCTCCCAGCCAGGGGACGAGCTGCGCGTCCCACGGCTCGAAGTGCTCGCGAAGCCGCCGGTGGACCGACGCGGGCATGGCCGCACGCGGCCGGGCGTTGTGCCGCTCGAACCGTACGTCGCCGAGCCGGGGTAGTCCGAGGAACCCGAGCACCCGGTCGTACGCGGTGCCGGGATCGCGGAACAGCAGCCCGCTGTCGAGCACCAGGATCCGGTCGCGCCCCACGAGCGGCTCCAATCGGGCGAGCTGCTCGGCGTACCGTCCCCGGGCGAGGTACGCGTGGTGCCGGTGGGCGTGGCTGACGTACCCGGGTATGGTCCGCAGCCGTTCGGTTTCACCGGCGAGCCGCTCCGGCTCCAGTTCGAGGGCGCGCTCGAAACACGGCTCGGTCTCGAAGCCCCGGGCCAGCTCGTGCGCGTGCGCGGAGCAGGCGCGCTCGACCGGGTCGCGGACCAGGACGATCAGCTTGACCCCTGGAAGGTCCTCGGCGATGCGGGCCCCCGCCAGGGGATGGAACAGGTAGTAGGGCGCCGACTCGAACGCCATCGGGTCGCGGCCGTACCGCAGCCTGAGCGGCAGCGCCGTGGACGCCAGCGGGAAGTGCGCCCGATACCACGGCAGGCCCCGCTCGTACGCCATGTCGAAGTAGTGCACGCCCTTGCGCAGCACCGGCTTCATCACCAGCGGATGCCGGGACAGGGCGCGGTACAGCGAGGTTGTGCCGCACCGCTGGGCCCCGATGATCAGGAACGACGGCAGCAGCCTGGCGCCGCTGGTCAGCCTCCCGGCGGCGAGCGAGACGGCGTGCGCCGCGTGCTTGACCACGGGCCGCATCTGGACGTGGTGCTTCACCGCGGGCTGCATCGGGACGTTGTGCTCAAGGTCGGGATGCTTCGGCGCCGGCCTCACAACAGGCACTCCAGGTGATCGACGACAGGGTTCAGCCAGACGGCGGGCGGCCCGAGCGGCTCATGGCCGTCGCGGCGGTGCCGCTCGGCCAGGGTGGCCAGGTAGTGGACCGCCGTACGGCGGGCCCGGGCCGTGTCGACGCCGAACGGCTCCAGGAGCCGGCCCGCCTGGGCGAGACAGGCCCGGGCGGCGGCCGCGGGGGGCATCCGGCGCAGCGCCCGGTGGAAGAAGTGGTGCAGGGCGTCGAAGCCGAGCGGCACGCCCACCGCGAACCGTTCCCAGTCCCACACGAGCAGCCGCCCGTCCGCCCCGGCGGCGATGTTCCACGGGGTGAAGTCCCCGTGCCAGGCCGCCTCCCCGGTCCCCTCGTCGTCGTACGGCCGGATTGCGGCGATCTCCCGCATGGCCGAGATGAGCAGGCGGGCGGGCACCCGGCGGCGACCGGCGGGCAGCGGCGACAGCATCAGCACCTCAAGGCCCCGCCACTCGCCGTGATACAGCACGTCGGGCGGTACGACGACCTTCAACGGCCGCCCGGCGAGCATGCGCAGCACCTCGCTCTCGTACCGCACGAGCCGCCGGGCCCGCGGCGAGTCGCCGATCTTCACGAACCCCGCGAGCCCCGACTCGTCGTACGCCTCCAGGATCGGCTTGCGGTTGGCGCGGCGGGCGGGCCTGACGTGCACGACCACCCGCACGCGGCGGCCGAGGACCTCGCTCAGGTGCGTCTCGATCGTGTCGGACCCGCCGCCGACGGGCAGGCCGCGGCCCAGCGCCGCGTGCCACCACGCGCGCGGGACGACCCGCCGGGGGACGAGGCGGTGCGGCAGCACACTGCGTACGTCCCCCCGAGCGCCTTTCCGGATGATTCCGGATCCCGCGGCCCGCGCGCCTCCCGGTGAGCCCGCCGGGGCGCCGGGGCCGGGCGGGAACAGCAGGCCCATGACCTCGTCCAGGTAGCCGAGACGGTCGGCCGCGTCCCTCATCGCGCCTCCGCGGGGCCGGATGTCATGGCGGCGTTGCGCCACAGCAGGGCGAAAGAGATCAGATACAGGGTCAAAGCGCTGATCAGCCCGTCGTAGATGAACATGTAGAGCAGCACGAGGATCATCACGAGCGTGCCCGCCTTGCCGATCGGCGACCGGTCGGCCCAATGCCGCCGCACCGCGCCGGCGAAGAAGGCGACGTACAGCAGCGCCCCGGTGAAGCCCTGGCTGATCAGCAGCAGCCACAGGTGCCCGTCGCTGCCGAGCGGGGGATGGCCGCATTCCACGCACCATGCGCTGCGGCCCGTCGTGACCGTGCGGTGGCTGCCGTACGCGTAGCGCGTGTTGCCGTACCCGATGACCGGGGACGAGGCCGCGACCCGCACCGTGGTGGCGACCGTGAACGCGCGGATGCCGTTGCTCTGCGGGTTGTCCAGCCGCTGCGCGACGATCGTGCTCAGCGGTGACAGCAGGAACGCCGCCGCGGCGACGGCCGCGACCACCGCGGCGCGCAGCGGCCGCCCGCCCCTAATGAGCAGGTACGCCACCGAGATCCCGAGCCCGATCCACAGGCCGCGGTTGAGCGAGTAGACGACCGGGACGGCGGCGACGGCGAGCACCGCCACGACCGCCGGGCGGCGCCAGGGCCCGCCGTGGGCCCACCACCCGACGACGAACCAGATCACCAGCACCGAGACGTCGCTGCCCCAGGCGTTGGCCCACTCGAACGGCGCCTCCGGGCGGGGCGAGGCGTGCCCGAGCACGTGCTGAATCTGCGCCGCCGTGGGGTGGATCAGGTTGGCGACGAAGGGGTTGCCGCCGATCCATGACGGCAGCACCATCTCCAGCGGCGAGGTGAACTCGAAGCCCGGCGCGAGCACGCCCAGCAGCCCGCCCGCGACGGCCGACAAAAACAGCACGCCGAGCCACCGCACGAGCCTGCGCTGCGGCAGCTCGGCGTGGGTGAGGTTGCCCAGGTAGAGCACCATGACCAGGAGCGATACGTAGACGGCCAGCCGCATCAGGTAGCCGAGGACCCGGCCGGTGGCCAGCTCGCCGTACGTGCCGTCCGGCGTCTCGGCGAGGGTGAGCGCGCTGATCAGGTAGCCCACCAGCAGCAGCGCCCACAGACCGAATCCCTTGGGCACCCGGATCGGCCGCCTGCGCCACAGCACCACCGCCATCGGTACGGCCAGCACCACCACCGACAGCCCGCCCAGGCCGAGCGCCCACCAGACGGGGTAGCCGAGCAGCAGCGCCGCGATCGGCCACGCCGCCCTCGACGCACGGCCGTCCGCCCGCGCCGATGCCGGGAAGGCGATGCGGATGCCCGGCCTGGTCACGCGCCCCACTCCGCCTGCGCCGGGACGGGCGCGACGAAGTCCGGTGGTACGGCGACGGCGCCGAGCACGCGGGCGCCCTGCCGGATGAGTTGCCGCGCGGCCCGCGCGACCTCCGGGGACGTGGTCCGCCGCAGGCCGACCAGCAGCAGGGCGGCGTCGGGGTGGGCGGACCGCCCGGTCACGACCGTCACCGGCACAAGATGCGCCAGTGTGGTGCCGAGGCCCCTGGCGAGGGACTTGGCCGCGCTGCCGGCCCCCACGCCTTCGAGGAGCAGCCGGTGCGGCCCGCCGCCCAGGGAGGTGGCGACGGCGGCGGCCATCTCGTCGAGGAACGTCGCATCCGGCCTGGCCGGAAGCTCGGCGAGCAGCGGCAGGCGGCACAGCCTCTCGACATCCGCACCCGTACGGATGCGGGTGTCCAGCCGGTCGCGGCCGAATGCGGCCCCCGCACCGGCGAGGACGCCGAGGAACAGGCCGCTGCCGAGGAAGAGGGGAGGGCTGGGGTAATCCGGCCGCGCGGGCGGCCTCGCGGGGCTGATCACCGTGCCCGGCGTCACCGCGACGGTCTTGAGCGCGTCGTAGCGCGCGGTGAGATCCGAGACCTGCCGGGCGAGCATGGCCTGCCGCCGCGTCGTTCCCAGCCCGGCCGTGCCCGCCGCGTCTCCTGCGTCGGATGTGGTGTCCTGCGCCGCGGTGGCCGGGGACGTGGCGGCGTCGCCGAGATCGTTTTGGACCTCGCGCAGCCGCGCGGCGATCAGCTTGAGCTGGGCGTCGATCGCATCCTCGGCGGCGCGGGCGCGGTTGCGCAGATACGCCTGCGCGTACGCCTGGGCCCGGGCCGCCGCGGTACCGGGATCCGACGCCGAATAAGAAATGGAGAGAATGGCGGAATTGGGAGGGACGTCCACCGTCACGTGCTCCCGTAATTCCTCCGGATCCGGATATTTCAGTATTTTGGCGGCGAGTGCTGAGACGACCGCCGATCTGGCGACCTGTGATTCGGTGTCGAGGTTGAGCGCTTCCCGCTGCCGGGAATTCGGCACGTTGAACTGGTCCTGCACGCCGGTCGGCAGCACCTGCACCTGGGCGACCGCGGTGTAGCGCTCGGGAGTGATGACGAGCGCAGCGGCGCCGCCGCCCACTCCCGCGAGCAGGCAGACGCCGGCGATCAGGCGTCTGCGCCTGAGCACCGAACCGTACTCCGCCAGGCTGTGATCCACGTGGTTCTGGCTGTGCGGCGGCAGGCTCATGGACTCCCCCGTGCCCTCGTTCGGCCGCGGCCGGCGGTGGGGCGACCCGTGCCCAGGGGCCGGGCGTGTTCGTCGTCCCGCCGAAGCGGCGGGATCCGGTCTCGAACTATAAGCCGCCACGGAGTTCCGTCCCCGGCTATTGCCGAATTCATGGCAGACAATGGCCGCTCAATCAGCCGATAAAAGCGGATATTTCCGTATCCGTGAGATGAGAAAACCGCCCCCAAGAGCCGGGGCATTGATGGGATGGTGTTTGCCCGTCCGTTCATTGCGAGGTCTGCCGAGGAAAGGGGGCGCGATGAGACTCATCGCCGGCGTGGCCGTACTGGTGGCGGGGGCATGCGCGGCGGCCTGTACGGGCACCGCCACGAGCGGGCCGGTGCCGCGCGGCGACGCCGGGACGAGGCCGGTCGCCTGCGCGGTCACGGACAAGCTCATTCCGACGTGCGGGGCGTGGTGGGGGATCGCGCCCGACGTCTTCTCCGGGCGCGGCCCGATCCGTTCGGTGGAGATGGCCGAACGGCGCATGGGCCGCCGGGCCGACATCGTGCACGTCTACCACCGGGGCGGAGAGCTCTTCCCGACGGCCGAGGAGCGGGAGGTCGCCAGGGGGCCCCGCCTGCTGCTGGTGAACTGGAAACCGGCGCTCGACCACACCTGGGCCGAGGTCGCGCGGGGCGCGGTGGACGGGCGCATCGACCGGCTCGCCGACTACATCCGGCGCACCTTCCCCGGCCGGTTCTTCCTCACGATCCACCACGAGCCGGAAAACGACGTGCGCGAGGGCCGGGGCTACTCGGCCACCGACTACGCCGCCATGTACCGCCACGTCGTGAACCGCCTGCGGGCGCGCGGGGTGCGCAACGCGGTGACCGTGATGACCTACATGGGCGCGCCCAACTGGGCGGTCAAGCCGTGGTTCGAGCGGCTCTACCCCGGCGACGACGTGGTCGACTGGGTGGCCTTCGACCCGTACGCGGACGGCCGGGTGAAGGACTTCGCCGGGCTGGTCGACAAGACCCGGCCCGACGCGCCGGGCTGGCCCGGGTTCTACCGGTGGATGCAGGCCAGGTTCCCGGCCAAGCCGATCATGATCGCGGAGTGGGGCGCCTTCGAACGGCCCGGAGCGCCCCACTTCAAGCGCGACTTCTTCGAGTCCGTCCAGCGCCAGATCGGGGACTACCCGCAGATCAAGGCGCTGGTCTACTTCGACTCGCCGGTGGCGCCGCGAGGAGACACGAGGTTCGACACCACGCCGGGCTCCACCCGGGCGTTCACGCAGCTCGGGCGGATGCCCCGCTTCACCTCCACGCCGGTGCCGCCCTCCTGACCCGCGGCTCCGTACGGGGTGCCGGGAGCCCGGTGCCGCCCGCCGCCGGGCGTGGGGTCAGCGGACCCAGCCGCCGGAGGTGACGAGGTTCAGCACGGCACCGACCGCCTGCTCGATCGTCATGTTCGTCGTGTCGAGGACGAGGTCGGCGTCCTCCGGCTCCTCGTAGGGGTCGGAGATCCCGGTGAACGCCGGAATCAGCCCCGCCCGCGCCTTGGCGTACAGGCCCTTGCGGTCGCGCCGCTCGCACTCCTCGAGCGGCGTGGCGACGTGGACGAGCAGGAAGTCGGCGCCGACCTCCTCGACCATCGCCCGCACCTCGTCCCTGGTCGCGGCGTACGGCGCGATGGGCGCGCAGATGGCCAGGCCGCCGTGGCGGGCCACCTCGGCGGCCACGAAGCCGATCCTGCGGATGTTGAGGTCGCGGTCCTCCCGCGAGAACGTGAGCCCCGCGGACAGCAGCCGCCGCACGACGTCGCCGTCCAGGTAGGTGATCGTGCGGCCGCCCCGTTCGAGCAGCGCGTCGCGCAGGCCGCGGGCGATCGTCGACTTGCCCGAGCCGGACAGCCCGGTGAAGAACACCACGAGCCCCCGCTTGTGCGGCGGCCCGGGAATGCTGATCGGCGCCGGTCCGGCGTAGTGCTCGGTGGCGCCGTAGTTGCGGGCCACGTGCTCGCGGAGCTCGAGGTCGATCTCGGTGTTCTCGCGCGGCGCGAGCGGCACCGCGACCACCGACGCCCCCGGGAGCTGCTCGGCCGCCTTCAGCGCGGCGCGCACCACGGCCGGCCCGCTCTCGCCGAAGACGAGCGGCATGAGCAGCACCGCCGCGTCCAGTTCCTCGGCCGTCGCCGCCACGTCCTCGAGCGTGGCGGAGTCGAGCGGCCCGCGCATGGTCACCGCGAGGACCTCGCCGTCGGGCAGGTCCTTGCGCACCTGCTCCGGCGTACGGCGCAGCCGCGCGAACGGGCCGTACACGGGGGCGTCGAGCGCCTCGACCGGCCCCGCCGCGTGGTGCCCGTACCGCTCCACGATGGTCAGCACCGCGACCGCCGCGCCCTCGGGGTCCTTGAGCGTCACCCGGTCGCCGACCCCGAACTCGTCGGGAAGCGCGATCATGATCGGGTCGGGCCAGGGCGCGCCGCCCGGCAGCCGCCCGCGCTCGGTCACGCTCTCCACCTCGGCCGCGGTGAGGAAACCGGTCAGCGGCGCGTACGCCCCGGACAGCAGCAGCTCCAGGTCGGCCAGCTCGCGCGCGTCGGGCGTCCACTCGGTCATGGCTTGCGTCTCCGCTCGGTTCTCCGGAGCTCTACTGGGTTGGATACGCACCCTACTGGCATCCGTACGCATAGCGCTCCGGTGCCCGGCGCGTCTACAGGCAGACGGTAATCAGTGGAGGTGATCGTGGACGCCGCGGATGAGCGACGGTTCCGCGAGTTCGTGTCTGCCCGTGCGCCGGCCCTGATGCGGCCGGCCTATCTGCTGACCGGAGGGGACCAGCACTCCGCCGAGGATCTGCTGCAGACCGCCTTGGCCAAGGTCGTCACGCGGTGGGGGCGGATCGGCGGTGGCGTACCGCCGGCGGCAGGAAGGTGCCCGACGCGGGGCATCGCGACGCCGGAGGGCGTGCTGCACCCGCCGTTGCGGACGATCTCGACCAGCCGGACGGGTTTCTACGTCGTCGACGTGGCGACCGCGACGGCGGGGGGACTTCCACGCGGTCGATCCCTGCCGGACCGAAAACAGCAACGCGCGGCGCGATTTCTCCTGGAGCGACGACGGCACGCTGGTGCGCGAGGCCGGCAACATCCATAACCACGCGGACGCCTTCTACGACCTGGAGGGCAGGCCGCACGACCCGCCCGCCGGCTACGTCGTCAGGGAGTCGAGGGCGGGCGTGTCGCCGGACGGCAGGCTGCTCGCCGGCCCCGACGGCATGCCCACCGAGGTCATCGAGATCTCGACGAACAGGGTCGTGGGCCATCAGCAGGTGCTCCAGCTTCTCGCCTGGGCCGACGACCGCCGTCTGGTCGCGCTGGGCTGCGCCGGCGCGTGCGACAGCGAGTTCCGCAACGGCCTGGTCCTGGTGAGCGCCGACGGCTCGGACGAGATCCAGCTGTCGGCCTACCGGGACGACAGCCAAAAGCCCGAGGCGTGGCAGCCGGTGCTGACGCCCAGGTAGCGGCTCAGATGAGGCGGGCGAAGTGGTTCTGCGGGCGGCGGATCACCATCGTGATCTCGTCCTCGGTCCCGTTGAGCGCGCCTCGCGACAGTGCGGCCACGGCCCGGCAGACGAAGGCGACCAGACTGCCGTGCGGACCCCGCCGGGCCGGGCCGCTCACCGCCGAGTAGTCCTCGGCGATCATCAGCCCCCGCATCAGGCAGTACGCCTGGATGCCCTCACGGGAGACCAGCGGCTCGTAGACCGCCGGCAGCGGTCCCACGGACCCGGCCGGGACGAGCGAGCGCCACAGCATCCGCCGCAGCCAGCGGGGGGTCATCCGGTCGCAGAAGCCGTACGCCGACTTGCGGTCGCGCATCTGGAGCAGCAGCAGACCTCCCGGGCGCAGCCCCGCGACGAGCCGGTCGAGCACCAGTTCGGCGTGCCGGATGCGCTCGAGGAGGAACGACACGTAGACGACGTCGAAGGAACGCGGCGGGATCGGCACCAGACGCAGGTCGCCCAGGTAGGACGCGTCCAGGTCGCTCCGGCCGGCGGTGTGCGCCCGCAGCGGCGGCAGATCCTCGTCCACCCCCGTCATCCTCGGCTCGTAGCGGGCCACGTCGAGGACGCCGCCCCGGCCGCACCCCGCGATGAGGATGTCGAGACGCCGCCCGAGCTGGTCGGTCCACTGCTCGCGAATCCGCTGGCTGAACACGTCGTCCTGGTCTCTGGACGACAACCGAACCTCTGTCATGCAACCGAGCGTAATCATTCGGAGACGGTGAGTTGCGCATTTGCCGTCCCCCATCATGTCCGGACCGAACGGCCGGGCGGAGCGAGCCGGATGAACAGGGCGTAGCCTTGTTAGCCGCGGCCCGGTTGGGAGAAGCCGCGCGGATCTTCGCCGCAGTGGGGATCGGCCGGATGGACGGGGCCGCGTCCGCACGCCGGCTGTCATTGTCACGGGGCTGTTGAAGGCATCGATGTCTCTTTCCGGACTGCTCGACCTCGTTTCCGCCGAACCCAGGCTGGCCGCCGCGCTCGACGACGCTGAGCAGGCCGCGCACCCGGGTGCCGAACTGGTGGCGCCGCCCGCGCTGCGGCCGTTCGCCGTGGCCGCGCTGTCCCGTGTGCGGCCGGTGCTCGCCGTCACGGCCACCGGGCGCGAGGCGGAGGACCTGGCCGCCGCGCTCACCAGCCTGGTCGACGAGAACTCGGTGGCGGTCTTCCCCGCCTGGGAGACGCTCCCCCACGAGCGCCTGTCGCCGCGCAGCGACACGGTCGGCCAGCGCCTCGCCGTACTGAGGCGGCTGGCGCACCCTGTCGAGGGCGACCCGGCCGCCGGACCGCTGCGGATCGTGGTGGCCCCGGTCCGCTCGCTGCTGCAGCCCATCGTGTCCGGTCTCGGCGACCTGACGCCCGTACGGCTGCGCGCGGGCGACGAGGCCGAGCTGGACGACGTGGTCGCCCGGCTGGTCGAAAACGGCTACCACCGGGTGGACATGGTGGAAAAGCGCGGCGAGGTGGCCGTGCGCGGCGGCCTGCTCGACGTGTTCCCGCCCACCGAGGAGCACCCGCTGCGGCTGGAGTTCTGGGGCGACACGATCGAGGAGATCCGCTGGTTCAAGGTGGCCGACCAGCGGTCGCTGGAGGTCGCCCAGGACGGGCTGTTCGCCGCGCCCTGCCGCGAGCTGCTGCTCACCGACGACGTACGGCGGCGCGCCCGCGAGCTGGGGGAGGAGCACCCGGCGCTGAAGGACGTGCTCGACCAGCTCGCCGACGGCGTGCCCGTGGAGGGCATGGAGGCGTTCGCGCCCGTGCTCGCCGGCCAGATGGACCTGCTGCTCGACCACCTGCCGATCCGGGCGGCGGTGTTCGTGTGCGACCCCGAGCGCATCCGCGGCCGGGCCGTCGAGCTGGTGCGCACGAGCCAGGAGTTCATGGAGGCGTCCTGGATCGCCGCGGCGGCCGGCGGCGAGGCGCCCATCGACCTGAAGGCGGCGGCCTTCCGCACGCTGGAGGAGGTGCGCGACCACGCCCGCGAGCTGGGCCAGCCGTGGTGGAGCATCGCCCCCTTCGGCGAGGGCGTGGAGCTGGACGCGCAGGACATCGAGGCGTACCGGGGCGACACCCAGCGGGCGCTGGCCGACATCAAGGGCTGGCTGGGTGCGGGCAAGCCCGTGGTGCTGCTGAGCGAGGGGCACGGCCCGGCCGAGCGCATGGTCGAGCTGCTCAAGGGCGTGGACGTGGCGGCCCGGCTGGTGCCGTCCCTCGACGGCCCGCCGCCGAAGGACGTCGTGCAGGTCACCACGGGCCGGATCGACCACGGCTTCGTCACGCCGGACGTCGCCGTGGTGACCCATCTCGACCTCGTCGGGCAGAAGGCGTCCACCAAGGACATGCGGCGGCTGCCGTCGCGCCGCCGCAACATGGTCGACCCGCTCCAGCTCAAGGTGGGCGACTACGTGGTGCACGAGCAGCACGGCGTGGGCCGCTACGTCGAGATGGTGCAGCGCACGGTCCAGGGCGCGACCCGCGAGTACCTCGTGATCGAGTACGCCAGGGGCGACCGGCTCTACGTGCCGACCGACCAGCTCGACGAGGTCACGCGGTACGTCGGCGGCGAGGCCCCCACGCTCAACCGGATGGGCGGCGCCGACTGGGCCAAGGCCAAGACCCGGGCGAGGAAGGCGGTCAGGGAGATCGCCGGCGAGCTGATCCGGCTCTACTCGGCCCGGATGGCCTCGCCCGGCCACGCGTTCTCACCCGACACCCCCTGGCAGCGGGAGATGGAGGACGCCTTCCCGTACGCCGAGACGGCCGACCAGCTCGAAGCGATCGACGAGGTCAAGCGCGACATGGAGCGGCCCATCCCGATGGACCGCCTGATCTGCGGCGACGTGGGGTACGGCAAGACCGAGATCGCGGTGCGGGCGGCGTTCAAGGCCGTGCAGGACGGCAAGCAGGTCGCGGTGCTCGTGCCGACGACCCTGCTGGTGCAGCAGCATCTGTCGACGTTCGGCGAGCGGTTCGCCGGCTTTCCCGTCACCGTGAAGCCGATCTCCCGCTTCCAGACCGACTCCGAGGTGCGGGAGACCCTCGACGGCCTGCGTACGGGCGCGGTCGACGTGGTGATCGGCACGCACCGGCTGCTGTCGCCGGAGGTGCGGTTCAAGGACCTCGGCCTGCTCATCGTGGACGAGGAGCAGCGGTTCGGCGTCGAGCACAAGGAGGCCATGAAGCACCTGCGCACCCAGGTGGACGTGCTCGCCATGTCGGCCACGCCGATCCCGAGGACGCTGGAGATGGGCCTCACCGGCATCCGCGAGATGTCCACCATCCTCACCCCGCCGGAGGAGCGGCACCCGATCCTCACGTTCGTCGGGCCGTACGACGAAAAGCAGATCGCGGCGGCGATCCGGCGCGAACTGATGCGCGACGGCCAGGTGTTCTTCGTCCACAACCGGGTGCGCACGATCGACAAGGTGGCCGCGCGGCTGCGCGAGCTGGTCCCGGAGGCGCGCATCGCGGTCGCCCACGGGCAGATGAACGAAAGCCAGCTCGAAAAGATCATGGTGGACTTCTGGGAGCGCAGCTTCGACGTGCTGGTCTCCACCACGATCGTCGAGTCCGGCCTGGACGTGCCCAACGCCAACACGCTCATCGTGGACCGCGCGGACAACTACGGCCTGTCGCAGCTCCACCAGTTGCGCGGCCGGGTCGGCCGGGGCCGCGAGCGCGGCTACGCCTACTTCCTCTATCCGCCCGAGGCGCCGCTGACCGAGACCGCGCACGAGCGGCTCGCCACCATCGCCCAGCACACCGAGATGGGCGCGGGCATGTACGTCGCGATGAAGGACCTGGAGATCCGCGGCGCCGGCAACATCCTCGGCGCCGAGCAGTCCGGCCACATCGCCGGCGTCGGCTTCGACCTGTACGTGCGCATGATGGCCGAGGCCGTACAGGAGCAGAAGTCCAAGCTCGCGGGTGAGGCCAAGGTGGAGGAGCGGCCCGAGGTCAAGGTCGAGCTGCCGATCAACGCCCACGTGCCGCACGACTACGTCACCTCCGAGCGGCTGCGCCTGGAGGCGTACAAGCGGATCGCGGCCATCGGGTCCGAGGACGACATCGTGGCGGTCCGCGACGAGCTCACCGACCGGTACGGCAGGCCGCCCCAGGAGGTGGAAAACCTGCTGGAGGTGGCGCGTTTCCGGATCAAGGCGCGGCGGGCCGGGCTGACCGACGTGACCCTGCAGGGCCAGCAGATCAGGTTCGCGCCCGTGGAGCTGAAGGAGTCCCAGCAGGTGCGGCTGCAGCGGCTCTACCCCCGCTCTATTTACAAGCAGGCGACGAACATCCTGCTCGTCCCCGTGCCGAAGACGAAGCCGATCGGCGGTCAGCCGTTGCGCGACCTCGACCTGCTGAAATGGTGTGGGGACTTGGTCGAGGCCCTGTTCCTGGAGCCGATGCGGGTACAGTGACCCCGCGAATTTGTCAACATACGCGTGGCCGGTGTCGTTCGGGAGGATCGTCCGTGAAGTCGAATCGAGTGCGCATCGCCGTGACGCTGGCGGCGGCCGGTATCGCCTTGACCGCGTGTGGCGGTCCCATACAGGCGGGCTCCGCGGCCATCGTGGGCAATGAACGCATCACCTCGAGCGAGCTGAACGACGAGATACGCGAGCTGCGTGCCGACCTGGCCGCCAACAAGATTCCCGAAGAGCAGCTCCAGCTCCCCGCCTCCCTGCCGCAGATGGTGCTGGTCAACATGGCCTTCAGCAGGCAGTTCGAGCAGCTCGGCCGGCGCAAGGGCATCACGGCCAGCGACCGGGAGATCGACGACGTCGCCATCGCGCAGGGCGGCTGGGACCAGTTCAACAAGGTGCTGCTGGCCAACGGCATCCCGCTGGACGAGGGCCGCAACTTCCTCCGGGCCTACGTCATCCGGATGAAGCTGGCCAAGCAGGCCGGGGCCGGCCAGGACCAGGCGAGCCAGCAGGCGGCGGCGCAGAAGATCCTCCAGGAGGCCGACTCGACCGTGCCGGTGAAGTACAGCCCCCGCTACGGCAAGTACGACCCCGAGAAGGGTTTCATCGCCGACGACCGCTTCGGCGCACAGGCGACGGGGGCTGGTGCGGCCGGCGCGGGCCAGGGCGGCTGAGCCACCGCTCCTCCCGGGCTGCGTGTGTCGTGAGACGGCCACCGCTTGAACGGCCCGTGTGGTGAGACGGCCGCCGCCCGGGTTACTCCCGTCGTGGGCCGGCCGCCGCCCGGGTAACCCCTGTTCGCGGGGGGCCGGCCGCCGCCCGGACGTGTGCCGGGCATGGGGCGGCGGCGCCCGGCCCGGAACGCCGCCGCCCGGAGCGTCACTAAGGTGGGACCATGGCGTTGATCGTGGTGACCACCTCGCCGAGGGTCGCTCCGGGCCTGCTCGCGCCCGCCGCGTGGCAGGCCCTCACCGGAGGGCGGGTGCTCACCGGCACCCCCGACCACCCCTACCTGCCCTATCTCGACGAGGCCGGCATCCGGGTCGAGGTGGTGACCCCCGACCCCCACGCGATCGCCCGCGAGAGCCGTACGGGCACGGTGGTGTGGCTGGCCGCACAGGACGGCGACGAGGACTTCATGCGCGCCGTCGGCCATGCCGCGCTCTCCCTGGACGAGCCGCCCGACATCGAGGTCGTCCCCGGCTCCTACGATCTGCCCGGCGCCCGGCTGCTCGACCTCGTCCAGGTGATGGACCGGCTGCGCCGGGAGTGCCCCTGGGACCGCAAGCAGACCCACGAGTCGCTCGTGCCCTACCTGGTCGAAGAGGCGTACGAGGTGCTGGAGACCATCCACGAGGGCGACTACGTGGCGCTGCGCGAAGAACTCGGTGACCTGCTGCTCCAGGTGATGTTCCATGCCCGGCTGGCGCAGGAACGCATGGGCCCGCGCCCCGGCGCGGACTCCGGCGAGGGCGCCGCCGGAGAGGTCGCGGACGGCGAGGGATTCGACATCGACGATGTCGCCTCCGGCATCGTGGAGAAACTGGTCCGCCGTCACCCCCATGTCTTCTCGGACGTCGAGGTTTCCGGCGCGGGCGAGGTCAGCGACAACTGGGAGGCGATCAAGGCGGCCGAGCGGGCCGCCAAGGGAGAGACCGGCTCGGTGCTGAGCGGCGTGCCGATGGGCCAGCCGGCGATCTCCCTGGCCGCCCAGCTCCTGCGCCGGGCGGGCCGCGCCGGTGTGCCCGCGTCCCTCGCCGACGACCTCGCTTCGCCCTCCGGCGCTCGCCTGTTCGCGCTCGTACGGGAGATCCAGGATGCGGGGCTCGATCCCGAGGCCGAGCTGAGGGCGGCGGCCCGGGAGTACCGGCGGCGCGTGGAGGAGTGGGAGAGCGCGGCCGGAGCCGGCTGACCCGCCGGGCGTGCGGGGGCTCCGAGGGGGCTCCGCGGCGGACACGCCGTAAACGGGCGGCCCTCCGCCATACCGGGTAGTAAGGACCGATAGGCTCGGGTGGCAAACCGCCCGCCATTTTGCTAGGAGCGTTCGTGGCTGCCATCGAGGCCATCACCGCCCGCGAGATCCTCGACTCCCGGGGGAATCCCACGGTCGAGGTCGAGGTCCTGCTGGACGACTACAGCACCGGCCGCGCCGCCGTTCCGAGCGGCGCCTCCACCGGCCAGTTCGAGGCCGTCGAGCTGCGCGACGGGGACAAGAAGCGCTATCTCGGCAAGGGTGTCGAAAAGGCCGTTCTCGCTGTGACCGACGAGATCGCCGACGAGCTGATCGGCTTCGACGCCGAGGAGCAGCGTCTCATCGACCAGACGATGATCGACCTGGACGGCACGCCCAACAAGGGCCGCCTGGGCGCCAACGCGATCCTCGGCATCTCGCTGGCCGTCGCCAAGGCCGCCGCCGACAGCGCCGACCTGCCCCTGTTCCGCTACGTCGGCGGGCCGAACGCGCACATCCTGCCCGTGCCGATGATGAACATCCTGAACGGCGGCGCGCACGCCGACACCAACGTGGACATCCAGGAGTTCATGATCGCGCCGATCGGAGCCGAGACGTTCTCCGAGGCGGTGCGCATGGGTGCGGAGACCTACCACTCGCTCAAGAGCGTGCTGAAGGAGAAGGGCTACGCCACCGGCCTGGGTGACGAGGGCGGCTTCGCGCCCAACCTGCCGTCGAACCGCGACGCCCTCGACCTGATCATGACCGCGATCGAGAAGGCCGGCTACACGCCGGGCCGGGACATCGCGCTCGCGCTCGACGTCGCGGCCAGCGAGTTCCACAACGACGGCGTCTACACGATCGACGGCAAGGGCCTGTCGTCCGCCGAGCTGATCTCCTTCTACGAGGACCTGGTCCGGTCCTACCCGCTGGTCTCCATCGAGGACCCGCTGAACGAGGAGGACTGGGAGGGCTGGAAGGCCATCACCGCGTCCCTCGGCTCCAAGGTCCAGCTCGTGGGCGACGACCTGTTCGTCACCAACCCCGAGCGGCTCGCGCGCGGCATCCGCGAGGGCGCCGCCAACGCCCTGCTGGTGAAGGTCAACCAGATCGGCACGCTGTCGGAGACCCTCGACGCGGTCGACCTGGCCCACCGCAGCGGCTACCGCTGCATGATGAGCCACCGCTCGGGCGAGACCGAGGACACCACCATCGCCGACCTCGCCGTGGCCACCAACTGCGGCCAAATCAAGACCGGCGCTCCGGCCCGCTCGGACCGGGTGGCCAAGTACAACCAGCTCCTGCGCATCGAGGAGCTCCTCGACGACGCGGCGCGGTACGCCGGTCGCTCCGCCTTCCCACGCTTCCCGCGCTTCCAGGGGTGACGGGCGGCGCGCCGGTGGCATGACGCGGGCGAGCCCGGCCGGCACGTCCCGGGGTACGTGGCGTTATCGCCGTGCCCATCCGGGCGTGTACGGCCGGGCCGGGCGGTTAGTGTGGCCGTGACCGGGCCATGCGGTGACCGACCGGGAGGGGTGGTTTCGTGGCGGCGAAGCGGCCGCAGCTCACCGGGCGCGCGGCGATCCTCGCGGTCGTCGTGTGCGCCATCGCCATGAGCCTGGCCTACCCCGTGCGGGAGTACGTCGCCCAGCGCCGGCAGATCGCCCAGTTGGAGGAGCAGCAGGCGAAGGCGCTGCGCAAGCTCCAGCAGCTGGAGGAGCGGCGCCGGCGGCTGGAGGACCCCGAATACATCAAGCGCCTGGCCAAGGAGCGGCTGTTCTACTGCGAGCCGGGCGCGGACTGCTATCAGGTGCTCGACGAGGGAGAGGCCGAGGCGACGGCCAAAGTCGGCACGAAGCCGCCGGAGCGGCCCGCATGGTACGTCACGCTCTGGCGGTCGTTCGAGGCGGCCGACAAGGGGCTACCGCCCACGCCCGCGGCGAGCGGGAGCCCGGCGCCGGCGGCGTCCGCCTCCGCCTCCCCGGAGCCGTCCGCCTCCGCGTCGGCGTCGGTGGGATGAGGATCGCGGCGAGCCGCCGTTCGGCCGCGGGAAGCGTGAAGGGCGAGGAGAACGACGTGGCGGACGAGGACCACAAGGGCCATGCGGGAAACGCGGGACTGGCCAACCGTGTTGCGGATCCCGTGCGCCGTACGGGCTCCACGGACCCACTGGACCCGGCAGGTCGTGCCGGCTCCACGGACCGGCTGAATCCCGCGATGAACACTACGGATCAGGTCCGCGACGACTCCGTGAGCCCCGTGGACCCCGCCGACCTGGCGGCGGCGCGGGCCCAGCTCGGGCGGCAGCCGCGCGGGGTGCGCGCCGTCGCCCACCGGTGCCCCTGCGGACTGCCCGCCGTGCTGGAGACCGCGCCCCGGCTGCCCGACGGCACGCCGTTCCCGACCTTGTTCTACCTGACCTGCCAGAAGGCCGCCTCGGCGATCGGGACGCTGGAGTCGTCGGGGCTGATGCGGCGCATGCAGGCCCGGCTCGCCGATGATCCCGAGCTGGCCGCGGCTTATCGCGCGGCCCACGAGGACTACATCGCCCGCCGCGACCGCGCGGCCGAGGAGGAGGGCCTGGAGCCGCTGCCGCGCGACATGCAGAGCGCGGGCGGCATGCCCAACCGGGTCAAGTGCCTGCACGCGCTGGTCGCCCACGAGCTGGCCGCGCCGGGGATCAACCCGTTCGGCCGGGAGGCCCTGGACGCGCTGCCCGACTGGTGGGCGGACGGCCCCTGCGTCGTGGTCGACGTACCGGAGGAGCGGCCGGGTACGGCGGAGCGTGGCGCGTGAGGCCCGCCGCGGGCACGATCGCGCGCGCCGGAAGCGCGGCGCGCGGGAGCGGGACCGGAACGATTTCGTGGCATGGGAGGCCGGCGGGAGGCCGGGAACGATGAGCGTGGAGACGAAGCGGGTCGCGGCCCTCGATTGCGGGACCAACTCGGTCCGGCTCCTCATCGCGGACATCTCGGGCGACGACCTCGTCGACGTCGAGCGGCGGATGGAGATCGTCCGGCTCGGCCAGGACGTCGACCGTACGGGACGGCTCGCGCCCGAGGCCCTGGAGCGGACGTTCACGGCCATGCGCGGGTACGCCAAGCTGATCAAGGAGCACTCCCCGGACGGTCCGGTGCCGGTCCGCGTGGTCGCCACCTCGGCGACCCGCGACGCCGCCAACCGGGCCGACTTCGTCTCCGGCGTACGGGACATCTTCGGCGTGGAGCCGGAGGTGGTGACCGGCGACGAGGAGGCGCGGCTGTCGTTCACGGGCGCGACCCGGGGCCTCGCCCGGTCCGGCGCCGCCGCGCGGACGCCCTACCTGGTGGTGGACATCGGCGGCGGGTCCACCGAGTTCGTCGTCGGCTCCCGGTCCGTCGACGGCGCGCTGTCGGTGGACATCGGCTGCGTACGGCTGACCGAGCGTCACCTGCACGACGACCCGCCGCGCGCCGAGACGGTGGAGGCCGCGATCGCCGACATCGAGGCGGCGATGGACCGGGTCGAGGACAGCGGAGTCCCCGTGCGTACGGCGCGTACGCTGGTCGGCCTGGCGGGCTCGGTCACCACGGTCGCCGGGATCGCGCTCGGCCTGCCCGCCTACGATCCCGCGCGCATCCACCATTCGCGCATCCCCGCCGAGCAGGTCCACGAGGTGTCCGCGCGGCTGCTGCGCATGACGCACGACGAGCGCGCTGCCATCCCGGTCATGCATCCGGGCCGGGTGGACGTCATCGGCGCGGGCGCGCTGATCCTCGACCGCATCGTCCGCCGTTACGGCTTCTCCGAGGTCGTGGTCAGCGAGCACGACATTCTCGACGGCATCGCCTGGTCCCTCGTCGGCTGAACCTTCCGGTCGCCGTACGGCGACCGCGTCCGGCCCCGATGGGCGGCCCGGCGTGGGGCCCGGCCGGGGCCGGGGGCCGGGGGGCCCGGGGGTCGGGCGGGCGCCGCGGCACCCGTTT
>JADGHC010000267.1 GCA_019689655.1 Microbispora sp. | reverse complement strand
GCCACGGCGGCACCAATCAGCGGTGGACCCGCGTCTGACACCACCCGTCGTGGTCCTCGGGCCGGCCCGCGTCCCGGTGCGCGGGCCGGCCTCTCCCCACGGCTCAGGACTCGCGGGCCAGACGGTCGCGGGCCGCCATCAGGGCGAAGCCGAGCAGGTTGAGGCCCTGCCAGGTCGAGGGGGAGGCGGCGCGCTCGTCGCCGGCGGTCAGGCCGATGCCCCAGATCCGGTCGTACGGGCTGGCCTCCACCAGCACCCGGTCCGCGGTCGCGAGCAGGAAGCGCCGCAGCTCGGGGTTCTGGCCGAACTTGGTGATGTTGCCGCGCACCACGATGTCGAACCGATGGTCGTTCCAGACCTGTTCGTCGAAGCCGCGTACGGCACGGCCGAGCTTTTTGGCCTCGCCCGGATGACCGGCGGCGAGGATCCGCTCGGCGGCCTCGTCATCGCCGAACAGCCAGGCCTTGTGCGCCATCATGTAGTGCTCCGCCGAGGCGAAGGTGTGGCCGTCCTCGGTGAAGACGGCCGGCCACCACTGCGACAGGCAGCCGGGGCCCACGCTTCCGTCCCGGGCGGGCCGGTGACCCCAGAAGTACAGGTAGCGGAGCGCGTGGCCGGCCCGCTCCGCGGCGACCGCCTCGTCCACGCTGCGCGGCAGCATGATCTGTTCGGACACGTCCACACCATGCCACGGGCGCCGCCACCGGGGCATCTCGTTTATGTCGGTATGAAACTTTTCACGCCGTCCGCCGGGCGGGCGACGCGGCTTTCCCCGGGGACCTGCGGTGTTGTGAGCGGCCGCCGGAGTGTCCGCGACCGATCGTTGACACCCCTTTCCGGCGGCGTCAACACTCCGGGAAAAGGCGTCATGCGCATGCTCGTCGGCTGATCGGGCGCCGGTGTCGTCCCTGTGCATCGCAGTCCACCTGGGATGCCGAGGCCCGCGCATGTTTACGTAATCATCGCCTGCCGGCTCCCGATCGAAGCTTCCGACAGTCCCGAACGACCCCCCACGTGAGGAGACGACTCGTGCCCCGACTTCCCGTACGCCGGCCCCTCCGGGCGATCGCGGCCGTCATCCTGCTCGCGGCCGCCCTCGCCGGTCTCCCGGCGACGGCTCACGCGTCCGCCGTGACCATCACCAACGGCACCCAGTTCCTCGACACCAACGGAAACGTGCTGCACGCCCACGGGGGCGGGGTGCTGAAAGTGGGCGACTACTACTACTGGTTCGGTGAGAACCGCAATCCCGACAACACCTTCCACGCGGTCTCGGTCTACCGGTCCACCGACCTCAGCCACTGGGAGTACCGCAGGGACGTCCTGACCCAGTGGTCGGCTCCCGAGCTCAACCACGCCAACATCGAGCGGCCGAAGGTCATCTACAACAGCTCCACCGGCAGATACGTCATGTGGATGCACAAGGAGAACGGGTCCGACTACAGCGAGGCCCGCGCCGCGGTGGCCTCGTCGGCGACGGTGGACGGCGACTACACCTACCACGGCAGCTTCCGCCCGCTGGGGCAGTACATGTCGCGGGACATCACGCTCTTCAACGACAACGGCACGGCGTACATGATCTCGGCGGCGGACGAGAACTACGACCTCAACATCTACCGCCTCACGCCGGACTACCTGAACGTCGCCTCACTCGTGGGCAACTTCTGGAACGACACCCACCGGGAAGCGCCGGCCATGTTCAAACGGGGGAACGTCTACTTCCTGCTGACCTCCGGGGCGACGGGCTGGAACCCTAACCAGGCGAAGTACGCGACCGCGCCGAGCATCTCCGGGCCGTGGACCGGGTGGACCGACGTCGGCGACAGCACGACCTTCAACTCCCAGCCGGCGTTCGTGCTGCCCATCCAGGGCTCGACGACCACCAGCTACCTGTACATGGGCGACCGCTGGGCCGGCGCCTGGGGCGGGCGGGTGAACGACTCCCAGTACGTCTGGCTGCCGATCACGTTCCCGACCGCGACCAGCATGAGCCTGACCTGGTACCCCCAGATCACGATCGACACCGCGACCGGCGTCGTCTCCGGCAGCGGCTCCACTCCGTACTACCGGCTCACCGCGCGGCACAGCGGGAAGGTGGCGGACGTCGTCGGCGCGTCGACGGCGAACAACGCCGAGGTGAAGCAGTACTCGTGGAACGGCGGGGCCAATCAGAGGTGGCAGTTCCAGGACGTCGGCGGTGGTTATTTCCGGCTGGTGAGTCAGAACAGTGGTAAGTGCCTGGATGTGGCGAGTGCCTCGACGGCCGATGGGGCGAACGTCATCCAGTACACCTGCAACGGCGGTGCCAACCAGCAGTGGCAGTGGGTGGATGTCGGTGGCGGCTATTACCAGTTGCGGGCGCGGCACAGCGGCAAGTGCCTGGATGTGGTGAACGCCTCGACCGCGGACGGCGCCGACATCACCCAGTACACCTGCAACGGCGGCGCCAACCAGCAGTGGACCCGCACCCAGGTGTGACCCGTACGGCGCGTGGCCGGGAGCGGGCGGCGGGCTTCCCACCCCCGCTCCCGGCGTGCGCTACGCCGCTTCTTCGACGGCTTCTTCGGCGGCTTCCTCGACGGCCGAGATCGCCGCGGTCCGGCTGACGGAGCGGCGTCGAGCCGGCAGCCCGAACGTCGGGTTGGCGACACTCCAGGCGGCGCCCTTGCAGATGAGCTCCTTCCAGACGGCGGCGAGCCGTCCGGTCAGAGCCGCCCGTACGGCGCGGTCGTCGGCGGTGACGACCTGGATCAAGCCCTCCTTGCGGCCGAGAGAGACGCACTGCTGGAAGTAGCGGATCGGCGTTTTCGGGAGCTTCCCGCCGGTGAGGCGGGCCACGATCGAGCCGGCGGCCTGCCGCGCGGTCAGCACCCCCGAGGCGCACGACATCCGCAGCGGCTTGTCCCCCGGGCCCATCGCCATGGCCGCGTCGCCGACGGCGTACACGTCGGGATGCGAGACCGAGCGCATGGTCGCGTCGACCACGATCTGGCCGGCTGTGGTGACCTCCAGGGTGGTCTCCTTCGCGATCGGGTGGACGGCGAAGCCGGTCGCCCACACGGTGACCGCGGCGGGGATCACCCCGCCGCCGGCGGTGGCGACGTGGTCCGCGGCGACGGCGGTGACGGTGGTGTGCTCGTGCACGGTGATACCGAGCGCGCCGAAGACCTTCCGCAGGTGCTTACGGCCCTTGGGGGAGAGCCAGTCGCCGAGACCACCGTCCGCGGCGAGGGCCACGTCGAGGTCGGGACGGGCCTCGGCGATCTCCGTCGCGGCCTCCAGACCGGTGAGACCTCCGCCGACGACGACCACGGTCTGCCCGGCGTCGAGGCCGGCCAGGCGCTCGCGCAGCCGGAGCGCTCCGGCGCGGCCGGCGACCTCGTAGGCGTGCTCGGCGGTCCCGGGGACGCCCAGCGAGTTCCAGCCGCTGCCGAGGGCATAGACGAGCGTGTCGTAGGCGAGCTCGGCGGCGCCGCCCGCGTCGGCGACGGCGACGAGCTTGCGGTCGACGTCGACACCGGTGACCTTCGCGATCCTCAGCTCGACGCCGGTGCCCGCGAACATCTCGTGCAACGGCCGGGGCTTGAGGTCCTGACCGGCCGCGAGCTGATGCATCCGGACGCGTTCGACGAAGTCGGGCTCGGCGTTGACGACGGTGACGGCGACGTCCTCGGGGCGCAGCCGCCTGGCCAGGAGGCCGGCGACGATGGCTCCGGTGTATCCGGCTCCAAGGACGACGATGCGGTGCCGCATTTGCTTACTCCTGTCTTGCGCGGATTTGCCCCTTGAACCGGGTGGCGCGCCCTTTCCTGACAGGAAGGTGATGTGACGCTTCTCACACGCGCGATCAGAAGAGGGTGAGCAGGGGCTCTCCGTGGGGGGTGGCCGCCCACCGCGCGGTCGCGCGTTCGAGCTTGTCGGGGTTGACCTGGCTGCGGACCGCGGCGATGCCGTCGGCGGTGATCTCCAGGCACATGACGCCGAAGACCCGGCCGTTCGCGACGGCCACGAGGGCGGGGCCGCCGTTCGCGGTCCAGGCGTAGATCTCGGGCACGCCGCCGAGCAGAGCGCGCTTGGCCTCGCCCGGTTTGAACAGGGCCCGCAGGAACCTCGCGACCGCCACGGCGCCCACGATCGCCTCGGCACGGGCCGGCACCTTCCCGCCGCCGTCGCCGACCGCGATGGCGTCATCGGTGAGCAGGCGCACCAGCGGCTCGATCCGGCCGCCGGCGGCGGCCGTCAGGAACTCCTCGACCACCCGCCGGGCGGCGGCCTCGTCGATCGCGGTGCGGGCTCTGCCATCCGCGACGCGCTTCTTCGCGCGATGGAAGAGCTGCTGGCTGGCGGCCTCGGTGATGTCGAGGATCTCGGCGATCTCCCGGTGCGGGTAGTCGAAGGCCTCCCGCAGCACGTACACCGCCCGCTCGGTCGGGGACAGCCGCTCCATGAGCGTGAGGACCGCGTACGAGACCGATTCAAGCTGTTCGGCGTTGTCGGCCGGGCCGAGCATCGGGTCGCCGGCGAGCAGCGGCTCGGGCAGCCATTGCCCCACATAGGTCTCGCGGCGCGCCCGCGCGGAAGCGAGCTCGTTGAGGCACAGGTTGGTGAGGACCTTCGTCAGCCAGGCCTCGGGGACCTCGATGTGCTCGACGTCGGCGGCCTGCCAGCGCAGGAACGTCTCCTGCACGGCGTCCTCGGCCTCCGCGGCGGAGCCGAGCAGACGGTAGGCGATGGCTGCCAGGCGCGGCCGGGCAGCCTCGAACCGGTCGACGTCGCGCGCGGTCAGGGCCATGCCCCCGATCCTAGGCCGCGCCGCTCGACCACGCTTCCGGCGGTCTCCGGGGCCGTCGTGCCGGCCCGCCATGCCGCCGGCCACGGCCCCTGCCAGGGCGTCGCGTCGCTAACGGGGAGAAGACGGGGCAAAGCGGGACGCGCCGGCCGCTACCATGGGCGGGTGCGGTGTGAGATCTCACGCCGATGGCCGGAATCGAGCGGCGCGGAGGGGGACCGGTGAGCCGCAGGGCGCTGCGCCCGATCGACCTGGCGAGGGAGGCGGGGATCTCCGCCCAGCAGGTCCGCAACTACGCCGACGCGGGCATCCTCCCGCCCGCCGAGCGGACCGCCGCCGGCTACCGCAGGTTCGACACGCGGCACCGCGACGCCCTGCTTGCCTACCGGGCGCTGGCGAAGGGGTACGGCTGGGACGCCGCCCGGTCGATCATGCTGGCGGTGCACGACGGTGACCTGGCGGGCGCGCTCGCCCTCATCGACGCGGGCCATGCCAGGCTGCACCAGCAGCGGCTGGCCCTGCAGGCGACGGGGGAGGCGCTCGAAGCGGTGGCCGGGCAGGACCCCGGCGATGCGGCGGTGCCGCAGTCACCCCTGCGCATCGGGCAGCTGGCCGCCCTCCTCGGCGTACGCGCCTCGGCGCTGCGGGTGTGGGAAGCCGCCGGGCTGCTGACGCCGCGGCGCGAGCCCGGCACCGGCTACCGCTCGTACGGCCCGGCCGAGATCCGCGACGCACGCATGATCCACATGCTCCGGCAGGGGCGGTATCCGCTGGCGCGCATCGGGGCCGTGCTCGACGGTCTGCGCCGCAGCGGCAGCACCGAGGCGCTGCGCGACGCCCTCGCCGAACGCCGCGACGCCCTCGCCGCCACCGCCGTCGCCATGCTCGAGGGCTCCGCCCGCCTGCACGACTACATCAGCGGCGCCGCACAACAGGGGTGAAGTCCCGGCCTCCGGGTGGAGGCGTACGCGGGCGCGGGCCTTCCCCTCGCTTCGCCGGGACGGACGGCCGCGGCGGAGACGGGCCGCCGCGGCCGGTCGTACGGTCAGTTGCGCGCCATGAGTTCGAGGGTGTCGACGACCCGGTTCGAAAAGCCCCACTCGTTGTCGTACCAGGCCACGACCTTGACGTACCTGCCCTCGACCCGGGTGAGGGCGGCGTCGAAGATCGACGACGCCGGCTCGCCGGTGATGTCGCTGGAGACCAGCGGCTCGTCGGCGTAGTCGAGGATGCCCTTGAGCCTGCCGTCGGCGGCGGACCGGTAGGCCGCAAGCACCTCGTCGCGGGTGACCTCGCGGGAGACCGCGGTGTTCAGCTCGACGAGCGAACCCACCGGGACCGGCACCCGGATGGAGTCGCCCGATAGCTTGCCGTGCAGGTTCGGCAGCACGAGGCCGATGGCCTTGGCGGCCCCGGTGGTGGTGGGCGCGATGTTCACGGCGGCGGCCCGGGCCCTGCGCAGGTCGCGGTGCGGGCCGTCCTGCAGGTTCTGCTCCTGCGTGTATGCGTGCACCGTGGTCATGAAACCGTGCTCGATGCCCGCCAGGTCGTCCAGTACGGACGCCAGCGGAGCCAGCGCGTTCGTGGTGCAGGACGCGTTCGACACGATCACATGCCGGGCGGGGTCGTACGCCTCGGTGTTCACGCCGTACGCGATCGTGACGTCGGCGCCCTCGGCGGGGGCGCTCACCAGCACGCGCCGGGCCCCGGCGTCGATGTGCGCGCGGGCCGCCCCCGCCTTGGTGAAGCGGCCGGTGGACTCGAGCACGATGTCCACGCCGAGCTCGGCCCACGGCAGCTTGGCGGGCTCGCGTTCGGCGAGCACCTTGATGCGGCGGCCGTCCACGACGAGGTCGCTCCCGTCGACCTCGACGGGACGGCCGAGGCGGCCGAGCGAGCTGTCGTACTTGAGCAGATGGGCGAGGGACTCGGGGGCGGTGAGGTCGTTGACGGCGACCACCTCGAGGTCGCTGCCGCGCTCCAGGATGGCGCGGAGTGTGTTGCGTCCGATGCGGCCGAATCCGTTCACTGCGATGCGCGTCATGGTGCTCCTTTCGTTCTCCGCGCTCCATGGTCGGCGTCCCTGATTGGAGCCGACAGTGGCTTGAACGACACCATGCGAAAGGATCTCGCCAGAAGTTTCGCCACTGGTCGCAAGGATCTCGCCACTGCCGTCCCGACCTGTGGGTCAGGCGGAGAAGGTGTGGCGATACTCGGTGGGGGAGGTGCCGAGGATGCGCTGGAAGTGCATGCGCAGGTTCGCGCCGGTGCCGAGCCCGACGCGGTGGGCGATTTGCTCCACGCTGAGATCGGTGCGTTCGAGCAGCTCGCGTGCCAGATCCACCCGTGCCCGCAGCACCCACTGCATCGGCGTGTAGCCGGTGTCCTCCACGAACCGCCGGGAGAAGGTCCGCGCCGACACCCGCGCGTGCCGGGCGAGCGTCTCCAGGGTCAGCCGTTCGGACAGGTGCGCCAGGGCCCACTCACGTGTGCTCGCGAACACGTCGCCGAGCGGCTCGGGCACGCTCCGGGGGACGTACTGCGCCTGACCGCCGCTGCGATAAGGCGCGGCCACCAGCCGTCTCGCCACGTGGTTGGACAGCCCGACGCCGTGGTCGCGCCGCACCAGATGCAGGCACAGGTCGATGCCCGACGCGGCGCCCGCCGAGGTCAGCACGTTCCCCTCGTCCACGAACAGCACGTTCTCGTCCACGCGTACGAGCGGGTGCTTGTCGGCGAGGGCCTTGGTGTAGTGCCAGTGGGTCGTCGCGCGTTTGCCGTCGAGCAGGCCGGTCGCCGCCAGCGCGAACGCCCCCGTCGAAATCGCCGCGAGCCGGGTGCCGCGCTCGTGGGCGGCCTTGAGCGCGTCGACGACCGCGGCCGGTGGTTCCGTGGTCGCCGGCTCCCGGAACCCGGGGATGAAGATGGTGTCGGCCTGCTCGAAAGCCTCCAGGCCCTCGGCGACGTGATAAGACAGGCCGTCGCCGCCGGTTACCAGCCCGGGCGTGGCCCCGCACACGCGCACCTCGTACGGCATGCTCGGCCGGTTGGAGAACACCTGTGCGGGGATGCCCACGTCAAGCGGCTTGGCGCCCTCCAGTACGAGCACGGCGATGCGGTGGTTCCGCGGGCTCATCGACCTCCTCCGGTTCGCTGGATCGGCATCGCGTCCGTGACTGCGATGACCACTATCGCAA
>JADGHC010000266.1 GCA_019689655.1 Microbispora sp. | reverse complement strand
GTGGTGCTGGTCGATACCCGGCGGCTGGCGGACAGTTTCCCGGCGGTGGACTACTTCGAGGAGGCCCGCCTGCCCTTCGTCATCGGCATCAACGGCTTCGACGGGCAGTATCCGCACGGTGAGGAGGAGGTACGGGAGGCGATGACCCTGCCCCCGCACATCCCGATCGTCCGTACCGACGCCCGGGACCGGGAATCGGTCAAGAGCACGCTGATCACCCTCGTCGAGCACGCGCTGACCATGCGTGTCGCCGTTCCCGGCCCCGGTCTGCACTAGGTCGCGTCTGTCAGCGGGGAAGGGCCTCGATCAGGCTCGCCCCGGCGGGCAGCGGCAGGACACGGGACAGGGTGAACCCGGCCTCGCCGAGCAGCCAGGTGTACTCGCTCAGGGTGCGCTCCCTCCCGCCGTCGGTCACCGCGAGCATGCGCATGTCGAGGTCCTTGCCGATGTGCGGTGTGGCGTCGTCCGGCAGCACCATCTCCAGCAGGAGCAGCCGGGCGTGGGAGGGAGCCGCCTTCCTGACGTTCGCCAGGATGCGCAGGCTCGCCTCGTCGTCCCAGTTGTGGATGATGCTGGCCAGCAGATAGCCGTCCCCGCCGGCGGGCACGCTCTCGAAGAAGTCGCCGCTTTCGAACTCGCACCGCTCGCCGAGGCCCCGTTCGCGCAGCGACTTGCGGGCGTCCTCCACTACGTGCGCGATGTCGAAGAGCACGCCGCGCATGCCGGGGTGCCGGTCGAGCACCGCCGCCAGCAGGTGCCCGGTTCCCCCGCCGACGTCCACCAGCGTCCGCATGCCGGTGAAGTCGTAGGTGCCGGCCACCGCCTCCTCCAGGGGTGCCGCACGGATGGCCATGTACTCGTTGAACAGCCGGGCGGTCTCGGGGTGCTCCCGGAAGTAGTCGTACAAGGTGCCAAAACGCGCGATGAACGCCGACCGCCCGTCCTTCACGGTCTGCGGCAAGTTGCCCAGCGCGTACCAGTAACTGGTGTCGGCGGAGATGCGCACGGCGGACCGCATGCTGCCCGGAACGCCGTCGCGCAGCGTGTGCCCCTCCTCGGTCAGCTCGTACACGCCGGGGCCGACGGCGCGGACCACGCCGACCGTCTCAAGTTCCCGCAGTACGCGCGCCAGGGAAGGCTCGTGCGCGTCGCACGCCTTGGCGAGCTGCGACACGCTCATCGGGCCGGCGGCCAGATGCTCGGCGCAGTTCAGCTCGGCCATCACGGCGAGCGCGGCGAACCGGGAGAGCCCGCGGATGGCGTCCCACACGGGGCCGGTTGAATCGATCAATGCTTCTCCAAAACAGTTGAGGTGGGGGAGCCGCCCCGGACCAGGCGGCCCACTTCGGCACGCAACCTGACGAACGCGTCGAGTTGCCGCGTCGCGATCTGGTCGCGTGATTCGCCCAGGTCGACCGGCAGGTCGGCGGCGACCCGGGCGGGTGACCGGGTGAGGACGACCACCCGGTCACCGACGTAGACGCTTTCGTCGATGTCGTGGGTGATCAGCAGGGTCGTCATGGTGTGGTGCGCGCACACCCGCAGCACCAGGTCCTCCAGGTCCTCGCGGGTCTGCGCGTCCACGGACCCGAAGGGCTCGTCCATCAGCAGCAGGGACGGACGGTAGGCGAGGGCGCGGGCGATGGACACCCGTTGCTGCATGCCGCCGGACATCTCCCAGGGGTACTTGTCCGCGGCGTCGGCCAGGCCGACCTGGTCCAGTGCGGCCATCGCCGCCTCCCTGCGGCGCCGCCGGTCCAGCCCGCGGCGCCGCAGCGGCAGCGCCACGTTGTTCGCGGCGGTCATCCAGGGGTACAGCGAGCGGCTGTAGTCCTGGAAGACGACGGCCAGGTTGTCGGGGATGCGCTCGACGGGCTGCCCGCCGATCAGCACCCGGCCTCCGGTGGGACGGATGAGCCCGGCGACGGACCGCAGCAGGGTGGACTTGCCGCAGCCGGAGGGGCCCACGACGCAGACGAGTTCGCCCTCGGCGGCGCGCAGGCTCACCCCGTCGAGCACGCGGCGCGAGCCGTACGAGTGGACCAGATCGGTGATCTCGAGCACGATGCCTTCCTAGGTGGTCTGCCTGGCGTTCCTGTGCCAGGTGAGAACGCGCCGTTCCAACAGCAGGAATGCGGAGTTGAGCAGGTATCCGAGGAGGCCGAGCACCACCAGGCAGCCCCACATGTCGGTGTAGAGGTAGGTGCGCTGCGCCGTCAGGAGCCGGTAGCCGAGGCCGCCGTTGCCGGCGAAGATCTCGGCGATGATCAGCAGGATCAGGGCGAGTGAGAGGGCCAGCCGCAGCCCGGCGAAGATCTTGGGCATCGCCGCGGGCACGATCACTTTGACGAGCCGCTGGGTGGTCGAGAACCCGAAGACGCGAGCGGTCTCGAGGTGCTGGCGGTCCACGGTCCGCGTGCCGTCGATGGTGTTGATGAGGATCGGCCAGATGATCCCGAACACGATCGTCGCGAGCTGCGTCGGCGTGCCCAGCTTCAGCAGGGCGAGGAAGAAGGGCACGAGCAGCGGCGGCGGTACGGCCCGGCCCAGGTGGATCAGCGGATCGAGGTAGCCGGACAGGCGGGGTGAGCAGCCGATGGCGACCCCGGCGGCCACGCCGAGGACCGCGGCCAGCGCCCACCCGCCGAACAGGCGGGCGAGGCTGGGGCCGAAGTCGTCCAGCGCCTGCTCGGCCAGCAGCAGATGGGAGGGCGGGCCGGACAGCCACATCTCGCCCATCCGGGCCAGCGTCGCCGACGGGGGCGGGAAGAACGGCTGCTCGGCGGTGCGGGTGACGATCTCCCACGCCACGAGCGTCACGGGCACCAGCCAGAGGCGGCCGATGGCTCTGAGCACTTTCATCATCGGGCGGCTCCGGTACGCGCGTCGTGCCAGCGGAACAGCCTGCGTTCGACCGCGACCAGGACGGCGTTGGACAGGACGCCGAACAGGCCGGCCCACAGCGTCGCCGCGAGCATCAGGTCCATCCGGTTGCCGCCCGCGGCCTCCGTGATGTAGATCCCGATCCCTTCCGACCCTCCGGCGAGCAGCTCCGCGCTGACCACGAGGATGACGGCGGTGCCCGCGGCGACGCGGATCCCGGTCGCGATGAAGGGCGCGGCACTGGGCAGCGAAACCCGGAGCAGCACCGACACCGGGCCGAACCCGAAGCTGCGCAGGGTCTCCTTGGCCAGCGGATCGACGTCCTTGAGCGCGTAGATCGTGTTGATGACGATCGGCCAGGACGACGCGTAGACGATGACGGCCACCCTCAGGTGCAGGTTGTCGCTGAAGAGCAGGATCGCCAGCGGGATGATGGCGACCGAGGGGATGGGCCGGAGGAACTCGATCAGGGGCCGTACGGCGCGTTCCACGGGGGGCAGGGCGCCGAGCGCGAGTCCGGCCGGGACCGAGACCGCCACGGTCAGCAGCAGCCCGAGTCCCCACGCGGCGAGCGTGGCCCGCGCGTCGGCGAGAAACTCGCGGTCGGCGAGCAGCTCCACCGCGCCGCGGAGGATCGAGGACATCCGCGGCAGGAAGCGGTCGTCGATCAGGCCGGTCGCGCCGACGATCTCGGCCGCGGCGAGGAACCCCGCGACGCCGGCGACGCCGCGGAGGACTCGTGCGTGTTCCATATCGGGTGCGGGATCTTGTCGTCAGCTCGCCGATGGGGGCGGCAGGATCATCGACTTCACGTCGAGGTCGTTCTTGATGTAGCCGTACTCCTTCATCAGGTCGGCCACGCGCTGAAGCCGGGTCTCGCTGAGGGAGGTCGGGTAGGAGCCCAGGGAGATGACGGCCGCGGTGGCGGCGTCGATCTTGGTGTACTTGGGCAGTGTCTCCTCGACGATCTTCCGGTCCTTCGCGACGAGCGCCTGCGCCTTGCCGAGCGCCCGCTGGAACGCGGCAATCGCCTTGGGGTATTTGTTCGCGATCGCTTCGGTGGTGAACCAGCCCGCGATGGGCAGATTTTCGGTCGGACCGGTCATCTCGTCAACGATAATTCTGCCGCCCGCTTTTGACTCAACGGTGATGACCGGCTCGGTCATCGCGGCCGCGTCGACCTGGCCGCTTTCCAGGGCGGCGGGCATGTCGGGGAACGGCTTCTCCACGAACTGGTTCGGAGTCGCGGTCACCCCGGCCACCTTCATCTGCACCTCGGCGGTCAGCTGGCTGACGCTGTTGAGAACGTTGACCGCTATGGTCTTTCCCTTGAGGTCTGCGACACTTTTGATCGGGGAGTCCTTTTTGACCATAATTACGAAAGCGCCCGGGGCGGCGCCGTAGCTGTCCGCGATGTACTTGAACTTCCCCACGCCCTTGTCCTGGGCGAGGAAAGTGCCGACGTAGGCACCGAGCGAGATGTCGAGGCTCCCGCCCAGCAGCTTCTGGGTGGCGACGGCGCCGCCGGCGACGACCTCGGTCTGGATGTCGAGGCCCTCCTCCTTGAAGAACCCTCTATCGATCGCCACCTGCAAGGGCGCGCTGTCCGGCACCGGGATCGTGCCCACCCTCAGCGTCGTCTTCTCCAGTCCCTTGCCCGAGGAGGAGGTGGACGTCTCGGTGGAGCTGCTGCAAGAAGTGAGCGCCAGAACGGCCGCGACGCCGACGGCGAGAGTGCGACTCAAAAGCCTCATGAAGTCTCCTTGTCTGGAGTGTTGAGGTGGTCGTCTGGCCGGGTTCTATCCCGTGCAGACGGCGACGGGCGAGAAGCGTACATGAGTTGTATGGATTAGCTAGGTTTGAGTCACGAATGTAGTCAAATTGAAGAATAAATCACGTCTGTCCGCTTTTCTGTGATTACGGTCAGCGTCCTGGATCGTTCCACGATAGAGGTCTGTCCATATCTCCTGTCCGAAATGGACAAATCTCTGCTCTTTGTAGTTATGGGCGCGCGTTTATCGGGTAGAGCGCGATTCTGGATCGGTCCAAAATGTCACGCCCTTTGTCTATCTCGACGCCTTATGCTCAAATTGCCCGGTGATGTGCGGGCTCCTCGCATTACCGCGACCTCGGAGCCTTATCCCCCCTGAGATTCAGCGCGAGAGGTTGCGCCAGTGAGGACAGCAACGATCGAGAGCGGTCGCCGCGCCGATCCCGAACCTGTCGCCGAGCTCGCCGCCGGCGCATCCGCCGAGCCCGGCGGGCCGTCCGGCGGTCCCTCGACCGGCAGCTCGCTGCAGCTGAAGAACTGGCGGGTGCGCACCCGGCTCATCGCCCTCATCGCACTGCCCACCGTCGTCGCGGTCCTGCTCGGCGGCCTGCGGGTGGTGAGCTCGCTGTCCAGCGCCGCCGAGTATCAGCGGGTGCGCGAGGCGGTCGAGCTGGTCGGCACCATCGGCGTGCTCGTCCACGAGCTCCAGCTCGAGCGGGACCTGTCGGTCAAGTACGTCGCGGGCGGCCGTCGTGACCGCGACCTGCGCACCACGATCAACCACCAGCACGAGGCGGTGGACGCCGCCGCACAGCGGGTGCGCGTCCAGGCCGAGTCGAGCGAGGGTGCGCTGGGCGGGCTCGGCCGGGAGGACCTGTCGCGGGCCCTGGCCCGGCTGGGAGACCTGCCCGCGTTCCGGAAGATCGTGCTCGACACGCAGCTCCCGCCGCTGCGCGGCATGGAGCAGTATCGGCTCGTCACCAGTGACCTGCTGAAGCTGTACGACGCGGCGGGTCAGGGCATTCCGGACGAAGGGCTCTACGCGAGCATCAAGGCGCTCGGGGCGCTCGCGCGGGCGAAGGAAGCGGTGTCGGAGCAGCGCGCGCTGCTCGCCGCGGGGCTGGCCCGGCAGCGGCTCGACCAGGCGGAGGTGGACGCCTTCACCGATGCGGCGGCCCGGGAGCAGAGCGAGCTGGCGGCGTTCTCCGCGGTGGCCACCACCGGCCAGCGGCAGCTCTACAACGACACCGTCACCGACCAGAAGGTGGACCGGGCGCGGTTCTTCGTCGGCCGGGCGTTCTACCTCGTCAACAGCGGGCTGCCCCTCCGCAACCTCACCGGCAGGGTCGGCGACGCCGACCGCTGGTTCGAGGCGATCAGCGAGCAGGCCGACCTCATGCGCGACGTGATGGGCGAGCTGAGCAAGTCGATCGTCGCCCGTAGCGACGAGCTGCAAAGCTCCGACCGGAACGCGGCCATCCTCAGCGTCACGCTCGTCGTCGTCGTCCTGCTGCTGGTCCTGCTCATCACCTCCGTCATGGCGCGCTCCCTCGTACGGCCGCTGCGGCGGCTGCGCAGCGAGGCGCTGGATGTCGCCGGGCACCGCCTGCCCGCCATGGTCCAGCGGCTGCGCGAGTCCGACGGCACGGCGGGGCAGGTGGAGGTGCAGCCGATCGGCGTGGTCTCCGCCGACGAGATCGGCGAGGTCGCGCGGGCCTTCGACGAGGTCCACCGCGAGGCGATCCGGCTGGCGGGCGACGAGGCCCGGCTGCGCAGCAACGTCAACGCGATGTTCGTGAACCTGTCGCGGCGCACCCAGACCCTGGTGGAACGGCAGATCGCCCTCATCGACGGCCTGGAGCAGGGCGAGCAGGACGAGCAGCGGCTCAGCGACCTGTTCAAGCTCGACCACCTGGCCACGCGCATGCGCCGCAACAGTGAGAACCTCCTGGTCCTCGCCGGGCAGGAGCCCGCGCGCCGCTGGAGCCGGCCCGTCGAGATCACCGACGTCATCCGGGCCTCGCTGTCGGAGGTCGAGGGCTACGAGCGCGTGGTGATCAACTTCCCCTCGGACGTCTCGATCGCCGGCCAGGCCGTCAACGACGTCATCCACCTGCTCGCCGAGCTGGTGGAGAACGCGCTGTCGTTCTCGGCCCGCGACACCCGCGTGGTGGTGTCGGGCAACCCGATCGACGGCGGTGGCGTGATGATCTCCATCACCGACTCCGGCATCGGCATGACGCCCGAGGAGATCTCCCAGGCGAACTGGAGGCTGGCGAACCCGCCGGTGGTGGACGTGTCGGTGTCGCGGCGGATGGGCCTGTTCGTGGTCGGCCGCCTCGCGCTCCGCAACGGCATCAGGGTCCAGCTCAGGCCGCACGACGGGGGCGGGCTGACCGCCATGGTCCTGCTGCCGGAGTCCATCGTGAGCGGTCCCGCGTACCAGGCGGAGTCCTTCGCCGGCGCGTTCGCCCCCGCCTGGAGCCCACGCCCGGCCGAGCCGGGTACGGCACAGCGGAGCATCGGAGGCTGGGGACGTCAGCAGGCGCCCGCCGCCGGGGCCGCCGCGGCGGCGCTGCACGACCCGCCCACCCGGATGCGCGGCCGGTCGTCCGGCGTGGACGAGGCGGCGACCGGGCCCATGCCCACGGTTACCGGTCCCGTTCCGCTGCGGCCCGGCGCGTCGCCGGCGAGCACGGGCCCGATCTCGGTCTCCGGCCCGGTGTACGGCGCTCCCGTCCAGCTCGACGGCGCGCCGCTGGCCGGATCGCCGCAGAACGACGAGTACCTGCCGATCTTCGCCTCCGTCGAGTCCGCCTGGTTCCGCCGCACCCCCGCCGCCGACACCGGATCCGGCTGGCAGCAGGCCTCCACGGCGGACGCCGGATGGCGGGCCGCGGCGGCGGCCACCGAGAAGCCCGCCTCGGACGGCACGACCGCGGCGGGCCTGCCCAAGCGGGTGCCGAAGGCCAACCTCGTGCCCGGCTCGGCCGGTCCGGGCACGACGCCGGCGGCGCCCGCCCCCGCGCCGCCGCCCCCGGCGCCCCGGCGGGCCCCCCCCCCCCGGGCCAGCCTCCAGCAGGGCGTACGGCAGGGCCGGGCGGTCGCCAGGGGCGAACTGAGTGAGGACGAGGGCTACCCGAACGCGCGAAAGGGGACGGCGCATGAGTGAGCTGAGCCAGGGCGCACGCGGTCTGAACTGGCTGATCGATGATTTCGTGAGTGCGGTGCCCGGTGTGGCGCACGCCGTCGTCGTCTCCGCCGACGGCCTGCCCCTGGCGTTCTCGCACGGGTTTCCCAAGGACCGGGCGGATCAGCTGGCGGCGGTCGCGGCGGGGTTGATCAGTCTGACGCAGGGTGCCTCGCGGGTGTTCGAGGGCGGCCCGG
>JADGHC010000265.1 GCA_019689655.1 Microbispora sp. | reverse complement strand
GGCACCACGACGACGTCGGCGGTGGCGGGGAAGGGCGCCTGCTCGCCCACGATGATGATCGTGTTCGTCCCGGCCGTGCCCCGGTCGGAGCCGAGCGGCCCGGGTCCGCTGGTGTAGGTGATCCTGATGCGGGCCAGCGGCCACTTGGGCGCGGCCGCCAGGCAGCGGCGCACGCCGTCGGCGATCGCGGCGAGGTCGGGCTCGGGCAGGTCCATCCGCTTGGCCGACAGCGCCAGCCGGTCGAGGTGGCGGGTCAGCGCGAAGGACTCCCCGTTCACCGCCTTGACCGTCTCGAACACGCCGTCGCCGACCATCAGCCCGTGGTCGTACACCGAGACCACGGCCTTGTCCGGCTCGTACAGCTCCCCGTTCACCCAGATGGGTACTGACATCTCCTGCTCCGTTCGTCACCGATGTCGCCGCTCGTCCCGTCATCCGGAGGCGAGGCCGATGAGCCGGGCGGCCTTGAGCTCGGTTTCCTGCCATTCCCTCCGGGGGTCGGACCCCCAGGTGATGCCCGCGCCCGTACCGAACCGGATCGTGTCGCGTTCGATCCAGAAGGTGCGGATGCCGACCGCCAGCGCCCCCTCGCGCCGGTCGGCGTCGACCCAGCCCACGGCCCCACAGTACGGCCCGCGGGGCTCCGGTTCGAGCTCGTTGATGATTCGCAGCGCCGAGGACTTCGGCGCTCCGGTCACCGAACCCGGAGGGAAGGTGGCGGCGAACAGCTCCGGCCAGCCGGCGTCGCCGGCGAGCCGCGCACGCACCGTGGACACCAGGTGAACGAGCCCGGGGTGCTCCTCGACTTCGAAAAGCGAGGGCACGGTCACCGAGCCTACCTCCGCCACGCGGCCCAGGTCGTTGCGGACCAGGTCGACGATCATCAGGTTCTCCGCGTAGTCCTTGTCGAGGAGATCGCCGGCCGTCACCCCGGTGCCCTTGATCGGCCGGGACTCGACCACCGCACCGTGCCTGGACAGGTACAGCTCCGGCGAGGCCGACACGACCGTCAGGCCCGGCACGCGCACGACGGCCGCGTACGGGGCGGGGTTGCCTTCGGCCAGCCGTACGGCGAGGGCGAGGGGATCGGCGTCCGGGGAGGGCAGGCGCGCGGACATGACGCGGCAGAGGTTGGCCTGGTAGACCTCTCCCCGCTCGATGTAGTCCCTGATCCGCTGGACGCCCCGTTCGTACCCCTCGCGGTCGAGGGAGGTGGCCCAGGCGTCGCCGGCGGGTCCGTGCCAGGGGCCGCACGGCGGCGGCAGCGGGGCGGGCCGCACGGTGTCGAACCGCGCGCAGACGACCTTGCCCTCGTAGGAGACGACCACCGCCCACCAGCCGGAGCCGTCGAGGGCGGCCAGATCGGTGGTCACCTCCCGCAGGCCGGTGGCGAGTCGTCCCCCGATGTGGGCGAATGCGTCGTACACGCGTCCATTGTCGCGCCCCGGGCCGTCCCTCGCTTCCCCGGCCGAGGCCCGCGGGTCAGGCGGCCCGGCGGGCCAGCAGATCGAGCAGCGCGCGGGCGGCGGGGAGCGGAGCCGTGCGCGGCAGGGCCGCGTACACGGTGCGGCGCGGCGCGAACTCGCCGAGCGACCGCAGGGCCACGTCCCGGCGTACGGCGGGCGCGGCCATGGCGGGCACCAGCGTCACGCCGAGCCCGGCGGCCACGTAGCCGAGCTTGCCGGTCCATTCCCCGATCCGCAGGTCGACCCTGGGTGCGAAGCCGGCCCGGGCGCAGGCGGCGCCGAGCATGGTCACCGTGCCGGGAGGTGCGCCCTCGATCCAGCTCTCGTCGCGCAGGTCGCGCAGGTCCACCTTCTCGTTCGCGGCCAGCGGATGATCGGCGGGGAGGGCGACCAGTAGCTCGTCCTCCATCAGGCGGGTCACCTCCACCTCGGGCCCCGCGCCCAGGCCGGAGGGGTAGTCGCTCACCACGGCGATGTCGATCTCCGCGCGACCGATACCGTCCATGAGCGCGGTGCTGAGGCCCTCCACCATGCTGACCGTCACCTCCGGGCGTTCCGCCCGCAGCTCGCGCAGGGCGGCGGGGACCAGCACGGCGTTGGCCGTGGCGAACGCGCCGACCCGCAGCCGCCCGCCGGTGCCCTGGTGGATCGCGGCGAGCTCCTCTCCCGCCCGGCCGAGCCGCTCGAGCACCTCGCGCGCGTAGCGGTGCAGCGTCCGGCCCGCCGGGGTCAGCCGCACGCCGCGCGGCAGCCGCGCGAACAGCGGGCCGCCCGCCTGGGCCTCCAGGGACGCGATGCGCCGGGACACGGCTGACTGGGTGTAGTTGAGCTGCAACGCGGCGGCCGTGAACGATCCCGTACGGGCCACGACGTCGAGCAGCACAAGCGCGTCGGTGTCGAACATGCTCCATCCGTGAGGAAGATCCATGAGGGACGGGAATGGCTGCCATGCAATCTAGTCGCTGGTGGAATGACTTCTTGCTCCCATAACGTCCAGCACATGATTGCTTTTCTTGGTTTGGGGCGCATGGGCGTCCCGATGGCCGGACGCCTCGTCGCCGCCGGCCACGAGGTGACCGTGTGGAACCGTACGCCACGGGACGTGCCGGGCGCGGAGGCGGCCCCCTCCCCCGCCGCGGCCGTCGCCGGAGCGGATGTGGTCATCACCATGCTGAGCGACCCCGGCGCGGTGTCCGAGGTGGTGCGGGCGGCGCTGCCGGGGCTGCGGCCGGGGTCGGTGCTGATCGAGATGTCCACGATCGGCCCGGACGCGGTGCGGCACCTGAGGAACTTGCTCCCCGGGGGCGTGGGCCTCGTCGACGCCCCCGTGCTCGGCAGCGTGGGCCCGGCCGCCGAGGGCACGCTGGTCGTGCTCGCCGGAGGCCGCCGCGAGGACCTGGACCGGGTGTCCGGCCTGCTGCGCGTCTTCGGGACCGTCCGCGAGACGGGCGGGCCGGGATCGGGCGCCGCGACCAAGCTCGCCGTGATGAGCGCGGTGGTGACCGCTCAGGTGGGTCTGGCGGAGACGCTGGCGTACGCGGACGCGCTCGGGATCGGCCGCACCGCTCTCCTGGACGTCCTCGCGGCCACGCCCCTGGCGGGGCTGGCGGAGCGGCTGCGGCCCGTGGCCGAGTCGGGCCCGTTCGAGACGCGGTACGCCCTCGGCCTGGCCGCCAAGGACCTGCGGCTCGCCACCGAGGGCCCGGGGAGGCACCAGACGGTGACCGCCGCGGCCCGGGACCTGCTGGCCCGGGCGGCCGAGTCCGGGCTGGCGGGGCACGACCTCACCGCCGTCGTCCCGTTCGCGGCGTCCCGGGCGGCGGGAGCCCCCGTGGCGACGCAGGTGCGCGCGGTCAACCCGCCGTCCGTCCCGGCGACCAACGGGTACTACTCCCACGCCGTACGCTTCGGGGACCTGCTGTTCGTGTCCGGACAGGTGGCGCTGGACGAGGACGGCAAGGTCGTCGGCGAGGGCGACATGACCCGGCAGTCGGAGATCGTGATGGAGAACCTGGGGCGCATCCTGGCCGACCAGGGCTCCTCGTTCGACCGGATCCTGCACATCAGGACGTTCCTGACCGACATGGACAGACTGCACGAGTACGGCGCGGTCCGCAGCCGGTTCATCACCGGCGAGCCGCCCGCCAGCACCACCGTGGAGGTCGAACGGCTGTTCCGGCCCGGGCTGATGATCGAGGTCGAGGTGGTCGCCGCCCTCCCCTGACGGGACGACCCCGGCGCGCCCGGGCGGCTCAGGCCAGGGGGCCGACGGCGGACTCGGCGGCGGCGACCACGGCGCCGCTGTCGACGAGCCGGACGACCGCCTCGATCTCCGGGGCGAGGAAGCGGTCCGGCCCCGGTCCCGCCACCGACTCGCGCAGCGCCGCGACGACCGCGCCCGTGCCCGGCGCCGGTTCGTACGGCTTGCGCAGGTCGAGCGCCCGGGCGGCGGTCAGCAGCTCGATCGCGAGCACGCGGGTGAGCCCGTCGACGGCCCGGCGCAGCTTGCGGCCCGCCGCCCAGCCCATAGAGACGTGGTCCTCCTGCATGGCGGAGCTGGGGATGGAGTCCACGCTCGCCGGCACCGCCAGCCGCTTGAGCTCGGACACGATCGCCGCCTGGGCGTACTGGGCGATCATGTGCCCGGAGTCCACCCCGGGATCGTCGGCGAGGAAGGCCGGGAGGCCGTGGCTGCGCGCCACATCGAGCATGCGGTCGGTGCGCCGCTCGGCGATCGAGGCGAGGTCGGCCACCGCGATGGCCAGGAAGTCCAGGACGTACGCCACCGGGGCGCCGTGGAAGTTCCCGTTGGACTCCACCCGCCCGTCGGCGAGCACGACGGGGTTGTCGATGGCGCTGGCGATCTCGCGGGCGGCGACGGCGGAGGCGTGGGCGAGGGTGTCCCTGACGGCGCCGGCCACCTGGGGGGCGCAGCGCAGGGAGTAGGCGTCCTGGACACGGGTGCAGGAGCCGTCGCGGTGCGAGGCCATCACGCCGGAACCGGCCAGCAGCGTCCGCATGTTCGCCGCCGCCAGGGCCTGGCCGGGGTGGGGGCGCAGCGCCTGCAGGTCGGCCGCGAAGACGTAGTCGGTGCCGAGCAGCGCCTCCACGCTCATCGCGGCGCTGATGTCGGCGGTCGTGAGGAGCCGGGACAGGTCGTGCAGCGCGAGCACCAGCATGCCGAGCATGCCGTCGGTGCCGTTGATGAGCGCGAGCCCCTCCTTGGCGGCCAGTTCGACGGGCTCGATGCCGTGCTCCTTGAGCGCCTCGGCGGCGGGGCGCAGGCGTCCCTCGGCGTCCCGTACGACGCCCTCGCCCATGATCGTCAGGGCGACGTGGGCGAGCGGGGCGAGGTCGCCCGAGCAGCCGAGGCTGCCGTACTCGTGGACGACCGGGGTGAGCCGGGCGTTCAGCAGCGACTCCAGCACCCGGGCCGTGGCCGGGCGCACGCCGGTGTGCCCGGTGGCGAGCGTGCGCAGGCGCAGCAGCATCATGGCCCGCACGACCTCGGTCTCCACCTCGGGCCCGGAGCCGGCCGCGTGCGAGCGGATGAGGCTGCGCTGGAGCTGGGCGCGCAGCGAGGGGTCGATGTGCCGGGTGGCGAGGGCGCCGAACCCGGTGGAGACGCCGTAGGCGGGGGTGTCGGCCTCCGCGAGCTCCTCGATCCGCCCCCGTGAGGCGGCCATCTCGGCGATCGCGTCGTCGGTCAGCCGGACCTGCGCGCCGTACCTCGCGACCCGGACCACGTCCTCGAAGGCGAGCGGTCCCGGGCCGACGGCCACGACCTCGTTGTCGTGCATCGTCCCACTCTTTCACCTCGTGCCGCCCGCGCCCGCGCGCGGCGAGTAACCAGCGTACTCAGTTTAGGTCCTTACAACCGAAGAGCCTCTCCAGTCCCTCCCGCCCCGCGCCGGTCAGCCGCAGGGCACGCGGCACGGTGCCGCGCACCAGCCACTCCCGGGCGAGGAGCCGGTCCAGCACCGCGGCGCCGAGCGCCCCGCCCAGGTGCGGCCGGCGCTCCAGCCAGTCGAGGCAGCCGGGGGCGAACTTGCGGCGGGCGCGGCGCACCAGCTCCACGTCCACGCCCAGCTCCGCCAGGGCGGCCGCGCCGCTCGCGGTCAGCAGGCAGCCGCCGTCGGCCTCGATCAGCCGCCCCTCGCGCACCAGCGCGTCGTACAGTTCGACCCCCACCCGGCCGGCCAGGTGGTCGTAGCAGCTGCGCGCCTCCCGCAGCAGCCGGGCCTGCCGCGACTGCCGCAGGGACCGTACGGCGACGCGCCCGCTGATCCGGGCCAGCACCTCGAGAGTGGCGGCGACGTCGGGGCCGGCGAGCCGGTAGTAGCGGTGCCGTCCCTGGCTGACGACGGTCACCAGGCCGCCGTCGAGGAGCCGGGCCAGGTGGGAGCTCGCGGTGGGGGCGCTCACACCCGCGATCTTCGCCAGCTCCCCCGCCGCCAGCGCCCTGCCGTCGAGCAGCGCGGTGAGCATGACGGCGCGGGCCCGGTCCGCGATCAGGGCCGCCACGGGGGCGATGTCGGGGTCCCCCGCGATCTCGGCCGTTCCCGGCCCCGGAGTGCCCCCGGCTGAGGGGATCACGTCGTACGTGCGGTCATGTGTCACGGGCATGTTCCGACGCTAACGCGAAGACGTTTCGACGCGGTTGGAAGCATCGGCCGGAACTCGCGGCGTGAGCAGGCAGAACGCCGCTGATTTGGGGAGTCGGCGGGAGATTGGATAAAGTCTTCCCGTGAGCCCGGCCGACGGAGCCGGGGCACGCGGAAGTGGCTCAGGGGTAGAGCATCACCTTGCCAAGGTGAGGGTCGCGGGTTCGAATCCCGTCTTCCGCTCGGAGCTTGACACTGTGCATCTCGACACTGTGCAGCTTGACACGGTGGAGTGGCCGAGAGGCGAGGCAGCGGCCTGCAAAGCCGCGTACACGGGTTCAAATCCCGTCTCCACCTCTTGGTCCGTCCGAGGGCGATTAGCTCAGAGGGAGAGCGCTTCCCTGACACGGAAGAGGTCACTGGTTCAATTCCAGTATCGCCCACCACGCATCACCGGAAGGCCGGTCCCGGGATCACGGGACCGGCTTTCGTTCTGTCCGCCTCCGTAAGCGCGGCCGCCCCCTCATATCCGGTCGTAGACGAGGAGCCCGTCGTCGCGCAGCCGCGCGCCGGGGGCCGGCACGTGTTCGCTGAGCCTTCCTTCGTGTGACAGGTGCAGCACACGCGCACCCCGCACCAGGACGGCGAAGTCCGCGATGATCCGCCGGTGGCAGCGCCACCACACGGCCTCCGCGCACATCACCGCGGTCCGGACGATGCGCGCCCCCGCCAGCAGGTCGTCCATCGCGGCGAGGAAGCCGGGGTGCCGGGTGTGGCCGGCGTATCCCCGGAACGAGGCGTTCTCCCAGAACACGTCGGGCGAGTCCGCGGCCGCCCGGCGGAACCCGCCCAGCCGCTTGTCCCACCGATAACCGATCCCCGCGTCCGGCAGCCACCTCTCCAGCGCGGCACGGCCGGCGTCGGGGTTGCTCCTGCTGCCGGGCGCGGTCCGTACGTCGACCACCTCCCGCACGCCGGCCCCCTGCAGCAGCGGGATCAAGTGCCCGCGCGGCGCGGTGCCATGCCCGAACGTCAGCAGCGTCACGCGGGTGGTGGTCTCTTCCCGGCCCGCCGGCGCCGGCCCGCTCATCCTCGCTCCCCCGTCCGGAACGGCATGCCGGAAGACGCGGCGATCCGGCGCCCGGCCGGACGGTGCGGCCGGACGGGAGGTGCGGAACGGCCGGCCCGGCGGCGCGGCTCAGTCCGCGCGGGCGGCGAGCTCGTCGAAGATCTCCAGCGCGGCCTGCCGCACGTCCTCGGGTGAGATCCCGTTGAGGGTGCTGCGGGCCTGAGCGGCGTCACGGGTCGTGGCGAAGGTGATCGCGACGGACTTGGCGGCGGCGTGGCGCAGCGATCCGGTGGGCGCGCTCTGGGCCAGGGCCTCCGCGCTCGCGGCCAGGTCGAGGTTGTCTTTGCCGGATTGGGTGGTCAAAGCGTTCTCCCGGAATGGTGGCGGCTTGGCCCATTATCCGCGATGGCTCCGTCACGCGGCGCGGCACCCCGCGTCGTCCGCGTGTCCCGGCGCCGTCCGGCGTGATCAGCGCCCCGCGAGGCGGGCCCGTACGACGAGGTCGTGCAGGGCGTCGTGCGCCGACGGGGCGTCCGGCAGCGCCGGGGTCATGTCGCCGGGTCTTTTCACAAAGGTAGGCTCCCGGTCCGGAACGCGGAAAGGTAGCGAATTCGATGGCCGACTTCGGACATGAGCTGTGGTTCGGGGCGTTTCTCACGCCCGACGCGGCGGGACACCATCGGATCGTCCGGCAGGCCGTGCTCGCCGATCAGATCGGGCTCGACATCGTCGGCATCCAGGACCACCCGTACCAGCCGTCGTTCCTGGACACCTGGACGCTGCTGTCCACGCTCGCGGGGCGCACCGAGCGGGTGCGGCTGTTCCCCGACGTGGTGAACCTGCCGCTGCGCCCGCCGGCGATGCTCGCCAGGGCCGCCGCGTCCCTCGACATCCTGAGCGGGGGCCGGGTGGAGCTGGGGCTGGGCGCCGGGGCGTTCTGGGAC
>JADGHC010000264.1 GCA_019689655.1 Microbispora sp. | reverse complement strand
GTGCCGCGGTATAACAATGACGCCGCCCGGCCCCGGGGGGGGCGGGGGTCAGGCGGCGAAGGCGAGGTTCTTCTCGTCGAAGGCCCGCTTCACCCGTAGGCGCAGCTCGCGGGCGACCTCCAGGTGCCGCGCGGGTGCGGTCTTCACGCTGACGCGGAAGATCACCGACGAGCCCGACACCGACTCGAGGCCGAAGACCTGCGGCTCCTCGACGAGGAGCGTGTCCCGGTACTCCGGGTCCTCCCACAGGTCGCGCGCGACGTCGTTGAGCAGCTCGCGGACCGTCGCCACGTCGCTGTCGTACGGCACCGGGACGTCCACCAGGGCCCTCGACCAGCCCTGTGATTCGTTGCCGACCCGGGTGATCGTGCCGTTGCGGACGTACCAGACCTTGCCGTCGGCGTCGCGCAGGCGGGTGATGCGGAGCGTGACGGCCTCCACCGTGCCGACCGCCACCCCGGTGTCGATCACGTCGCCGACGCCGTACTGGTCTTCGAGGAGCATGAACATGCCCGCGATGAAGTCCTTGACCAGCTCCTGGGCGCCGAAGCCGACCGCCACACCGAGGATGCCGACGCTCGTGAGCAGCGGCGCCAGCTCGACCCCGAGCCGCGCGAAGATCATTAGCGCCGCGGTGCCCAGGATGATGACCGACGCGAAGCTCCGCAGCACCGAGCCCATCGTCTCGGCGCGCGCCCTGCGGCGCTCCGTCATGACCGCCGCGGTGGCCTCCGCGCTGGTCAGCACGGCCTTGCCGCGCAGCCGCTCCGGCAGCACGCCGTCGCCGGCCCGCATGGTGAGCCGGGTGATCAGGCGGTGGACGACGTTCCGGATGACCAGGGCGCCGGCCAGGATCAAGACGATCATGACCAGCGCGTCCACGACGCCCGCCACGAGCTGAACCCAGGCAGGGAAGTCTTTGTCGGGAAAGACGCTGTTCAGGATGGTGCACAGGACGCCGTCGTTGTTCTTACACGCCTGCGACACCTTTTCCCCGAGCACGTCCAGGTCCGGTACGACGGTGGACTCTGGACTGGGCGTCGCCGGCGACAGCGGTAACACGAGGTGGATCCCCCCCTGGATCGGTTCAACGGCAGGTCATGGACGTAGCCAATACTGCCGACTGAACCGGCCTCCGTCACATCGCCGGGAGGACGCAAGCGCGTCCGGCCCGGGGCCGGGGAAGGCCGGACCGGACCGCTCCAGTGACGGTGCGGCAGGGCGCGGGCGCGCACCCGGAAGCGCGCCCGCCGCCGTTCTCCAGGTGGGGGATCCCCTCGATCACCGCCCGGTCCCACCTGCTCGACGGGGCCGGACGGCGGTCCATGATGGCCGGCGGGCCGGTCGGCTCGCCCGGCCGTGCCAGGAGGCTGACGGTTGGGGCGGGCGGGACGCCACAGCGTCGCCGTCGTGCCGGGGTGGCACCCCCGCCACGCTCCGCACCGGGCGTCCCGCCGCCCCTCGAGGCCGCGGTGGATACGGCGGTCCACGGCGACTGCGCACACCGTGCCGTCACCATGAGGCCGCCGCCTTCCCCTACTCGCTCACCGCGGCAAGCACACGGGCCACCTTCGTGGCCGCTCCGGCGGGGTCGTCCGCGCGGTGCATCCGCTCACCCCAGGACCACCAGTAGTCGGCCGCCCGGCAGACGACGTTCTCCGTGAGGCTCGTCGCGTCGGGGTTGATCACCCGCACGTACGCGCGGCCCGACGGGGTGCGCACGACTCGCGCGAGCAGGCCCCGCGCGTCGAGTTCGGCCACCAGATGTTCCAGGCGCCGGTAATCGTCCTCCCCCACCGTAGGTCCTCCTTCGTCTCCTTCGCGGGCGGGATGTGTACTTTGCGTTCCCGTCTGTTCACTCTCGCGTGTCCACGGTGGCTCACGGAGCCGCTCGGGTCAACGCGGGCGAAGGGCCGCTGAGGTGAAGGAAAACTCATGTTGGTTGAAAGAAAACCCCTATCGGGGGACGATCCTTAGTCGGCACGTTCAAGTTGGGGACTTGGCCGCACCAACCCTGGTCCATCATTATGGTGTCGTCGGAGCGCGACGAAGGAGTCACTCTCCGTCACTGGCTGAGAACCAGTCGAGACCAGGGGCTGCGAGTGCGGCCGGCCACGAGAGAGGGGCCGGGATGTCCGGCAGGCAACACAGGGAGACGGAGATTGCGCGCCGGATCCGGGCGCGGGGCCTGGCCGCCGGGCGCAGCCTGGCCGAGATCGCCGAAGAGATCCACAAGGACTGCGGGCCGCAGTTCGGCACGACCAGGATCAAGGCACATCGCCTCTCACATGGTGTGGCGCTTGCCGACGTGATCGAGCAGGTGCGCGCTCTCTTCGAGCGGGACGGAAAAGCCGTCCCGGGCATCGGCGAGACGCTACTGTCCGCGTACGAGTCGGGCATGAAACGGCCCGGCCCGGAGTACCTCCACTACCTGTGTTCGGTCTACCGGGTCGAGCCGGCGGCCCTCGGGTTCGACAGCCCCTGCATCTGCGGCCACGAACACCTGACCGGATCGGGCGGCGGGGAGCCAGAAGAGGACAGGTCTAACACTTCACCCGCTCCGTGGGGTGCACCGGCCCCTTGGGGCGCCGGCACCCCCTCGGCTGACGGGGGCGAGGAGGACGAGAACGTGCTACGGAGGACGCTTTTGAGGCTCCTCGCCGGCGGCACCGTTGGGGCGGTTGGGCTCAGCGAGCTCAACGATGAGTTGCTCGCCGCAGTGGAGAACCTCCGCCGGCGGATGGACGAGACGATGGTCTCGGCGACCGTCTCGCCGGCGATGCTCGACCAGTGGGAGCAGGCCACGGCCGGTTTCGGGCGGCAGTACATGAACACCCCGCCCGTACGGCTGCTCTGCGACGTCCTGCTGGAGTTCGCCGCGGTACGCAAGGCCCTCGACCGGCGCCAGCCCATCGATGTGCAGGAGCGGCTGTGCCGGATGGCCGCCCAGCTCGCCGGGCTCTCCGGAATGATCATGATCGATCTCGGCGATCAGCGGATGGCCCGCTCCTTCTTCCGTACGGGGAGGATGGCGGCGGACGAGACCGGCGACCGGGCCCTGCGTGCCTGGGTCACCGCCCGCGAGGCGCTGGTCCCGCTCTACTACGGCGACCCGCGCGAGGCGCTCGCGCTGGCGAAGAAGAGCCGCGATCTGGCCGGCCACACCCCCTGCGCCGCGCGGACCATGGCGCCGGTCGTCGAGGCGAGGGCGCTGGCGAAGATCGCCGGTTCCAACGGTTCCCGGCACGAGGTGGTCGAACAGGCCAAGCGGGCCCTGCACCGCGCCAGAGCCGCCTTCCAGCAGATGAACGACAGCGACAGGGAGGACCCGGCCTTCGGCTACACAGAACGGCAGCTCTACTTCTATCAGGGCGACGTCCTGGTGAAGCTGGGGCAGACGGTGGAGGCCGACGTGATCTTGGAGCAGGCGCTCGCCAAGTACTCCGACGAGGATCTGCTCGACCAGACGCTGATCCGGTTCGACCAGGCGATGTGCCGGCTCATCGACGGCGACGTCGAGGCCGCGCTCAAGCTGGGTCAGGCGGCCATCGAGATGGTCGACAAGGAGTACCGGACCGACCTGCTGCTCAAACCGGCGTACGACCTGGAGAAGGCGGTGCGGGCCAAGTACGGCGACTCGCCGCAGTTGCAGGCCTTCCGCGAGGTGATCAGGCAGAGCCGGGTCGAGGTCCCGCGCGACCTGTTCCAGGACGCCGGGTGACGTGGGAACCGAGGAGGACGTGTGTCAGGAGACGCGCTGGCGGGAGACCCCGAGCCGGGAGATCCCGTGAGTGGCGGGCAGGGCGAGATCGCGCCGCTGAGGATCCGGCGATATCGCTGGTCTGACCTCGACGCGGTGTGGTCGCTCCATCAGATCGGCCTGGCCCAGGTGGGCGTCGTGCCGGGCGACGGCGTCTACTACGACGACGACTTCCCGCGGATCACCGAGATCTACCTGGCGGCCGGAGGCGAGTTTCTCGTGGGGGAGCTGCCGGGGGCCGGGGTCGTCGCGATGGGCGGTCTGCGGCGCGTCGACGACGACACGGCGGAGATGTGCCGGCTCCGGGTTCACCCCGATTACCAGCGGCGCGGTTACGGCACGCGGATGACGCGGGAGCTCGAGGCTCGGGCGCGCCGGCTCGGATACACGACGTTGTGCGGTGACACCACCCTGCGCCAGGTTGCCGCGCTGGAGCTCTACCGCAAATCCGGGTGGCGGGAAGTTCGGCGCGAGGTACGCGGCGACAACGTGGTGGTTTACATCGAGAAGCAGCTAAATGCCGTAGTTTCCCCGCTTTTCTCCCGATAGATAATGCTTCCATCCCTTGGCGGATAGCTGATCACTGCCAATACTTATGCCTTGTCCGCAACAAGTGGGGAAAGAGGCATGATGAAGAAGATCATTATCCACAAGCCGGGGACGACCAAGCTGAGCGGGACCTCGAGCGTCATCCACAAGGGGTGAGAGGCCACTCCAGCCACATCTGGGTCCGGGGGGACCTCTCCCGTGACCGCGTGGCGGCCCTCCAAGCGCTCGCCGCGGAGGTGCCGCCCCCCGTGGCGCCCGTCATCAACGGGCACCGCCGGCTGCGCGGTCCGTACACGATCGGCGGTGCGCTCCTGCGCGCCCTCGTACCGGTCGCTTTGGAGCGTTCCCCTGGCCTGGTGGCAGCACACGACATCGAGATCCGCGCGGTCGCTCCGAGCCTGCGTTCCGTGGTCCCGGCGCGGCGGCAGCCCATCGAGGCCCGCCTCACCGAAGACGAGCGGATTCTCGTGCCCGCCCCGCGCCGTACGCTGCGGATCGCCAACGGGATCGCCGAGTTCGTCCGCGACAGCCTGGACGGGCCGCGGACGCTGCTGGTGGACAACCTGCACGAGGCCGATCCGGCCGACCGCGAGCTGCTGCGCGTCCTGGCGCGCCGGGTGCCGGACCTGACGCTGGCCCTGGGCTCGGCCGAGGAGCCCTGGGAGGGCATGCGGCTGGTGGAGGCGAGGGCGCAGGGCGGGCCGCCCGACGACTACGTCGCTTCGGACTGCACCTCCGACGACCCCCGGGCCTACCGGGCGTACCTGTCGCTGCCGCCGGAGGAACGGGCGCGCCGGCACGATAGGCGCGCGGCCGAGCTGCGCTCCGGCCCGGCGGCGGCCGAGCACGCCCTGGGCGCGCTGCCGTACCACCTGGAGCACGGCAGCGATCTCGACGCGGCGGCGCAGGCGCTGTGGGCCGCGGTGGACCACTGCGTCACCGAGGGCTTTCTGCACGCGGTCGTGGAACTGGGCTCGCGGGGCCTGCGGCTGGTCGAGCCCGGCTCCGACCTGTGGTGGCGCTTCACCCACCGCACCGCGACCGCCCTGGCGGGGCTGGGGCGGCGCGGGCACGCGCAGGAGCTGTACGACCAGGCCCGGAGGGTCAGCGTCGATCCGGCCGTCCACGCGGCCTCCGCGTACGGCACGGCGATGCTGGACGCGCGCGACCGCGATCCGGCGCGGCGCGACCTGGTCAGGGCCAGAGGCTGGATCAACGAGGCGATAGCGATCTCCACGCTGCTGCCCGACCGGCGGACCCGGGCCTTCAAGCTCGGGTTCGACCAGAACGGCCGGGCGCTGATCGAGCTGCGGGAGGGACGGATCGAGGAGGCGCTCGGCCTGGTCCAGTCGGCCATCGACCTGGCCGAGCGCGACCTTCCGCCGGACGCCCACCCCGTGCACCGGATGGTGCTGTTCGCCAACCGGGCGCAGCTTCTCGCGCGCCTGGGCCGCAAGGAGGAGGCGCTGGCCGACTTCGACCGGGCCGTCGCCATCGATCCGAACTTCCCCGACACCTATCTCGACCGGGGCAACCTGCTGTTCGAGATGGGACGTACGGACGAGGCGCTGGCGGACTACGAGACCGCGATGCGGGTGAGCCCGCCCCTGCCGGAGGCGTACTACAACCGGGCCGAGCTGCGCCTGGCCGCCGGCGACCTGGACGGCGCCCGGGCCGACCTCGACTACGTGCTCGAGCTCGACCCCGGCTACCTCGACGCGTACGTCAACCGCGCCGGCGTGCTGGCGATGCTCGGCGAGCACGAGGCCGCCAGGCGCGACGTCGAGGCGGGGCTCGCCCTCGACCCCGGCAACGCGCACCTGCACGGCGTGCTGGGGCAGCTGGAGACCGCGGCGGGCCGCTACGCGGAGGCCGGCCTGGCCTTCGACGCGGCGCTGGCCGCCGATCCCCGCCTGGCCTCCGCCTGGGCGAACCGCGCGACGCTGCGGTTCGAGACCGGTGACGCGCAGGGCGCGGTCGACGACCTGACCCGGGCGATCGAGCTGGGCGAGGACGCGGCCCTGTACTTCAACCGGGCCACCGCGCTCGACGCGCTCGGCCGCGGCCGGGATGCGCTGCTCGACCTGCGCAGGGCGCTGGCCCTGGCCCCCGGCGACCCCGACGTACGCGCCGCGCTCGAACGGCACGAGAAGGAGGGATGACGGGTGGCCCTACCCTTGAACGCGTACACATCCCCCGTCGAGGATCTGAGCATGAGCGCTGAATACGTGCTGACCCTGTCGTGCCCGGACCGGCCCGGAGTGGTCGCGGCCGTCTCCGGGCTGCTGGCCGGGAAGGGCTGCAACATCATCGAGAGCCAGCAGTTCGGCGACCCCGTCGCGGAGCGGTTCTTCATGCGCGTGCAGTTCTCCGGCGGGTGCACCCTCGACGAGCTGCGGGCCGGATTCGCCGCGCTCGCGCCGGACTTCGCGATGGAGTTCCAGCTTTTCGACCTCGCGGTGCGGACCCGGGTGCTGGTGCTCGTCAGCCGGTTCGACCACTGCCTCAACGACCTGCTCTACCGGGTACGCTCGGGGCTGCTGCCCATCGAGATCGTGGCCGTCGCCTCCAACCACCCCGACCTGCGCCCGCTCACCCAGTCGTACGGCGTGGACTACCACCACCTGCCGGTCACCCCGGAAACCAAGCCCCGGCAGGAGGCGGAGATCCTCACCCTGGTCGACCACTACCAGGTCGACCTGGTCGTGCTGGCCCGCTACATGCAGGTGCTGTCGGAGGAGATGTGCGCCAAGCTCGCCGGGCGGATGATCAACATCCACCATTCGTTCCTGCCGTCGTTCAAGGGGGCCAAGCCGTACCATCAGGCGTACTCCCGGGGCGTGAAGCTGATCGGCGCCACGGCGCACTACGTGACGCCCGACCTCGACGAAGGGCCGATCATCGAGCAGGAGGTCGCGCGGGTGAACCACACCCACTCGCCTGAGGACCTCGCCGCGATCGGCCGCGACCTCGAATGCCAGGCGCTGGCCCGGGCCGTCCGCTGGCACGCCGAGCACCGCGTGCTGCTGGACGGCCACAAGACCATCATCTTCCCGCGCTAGTACGGCGCTAGGACACCTCGACCTTCAGGCCGGTGTGCCGGGCCAGGAACGCGAGCTGGTCGGCGGCGAGCTCGACCGACCGGCTCACGGCCCGGGCACCGTGCCCCACCTCGCTCTCGCTGCGCAGCAGGATCGGGCGGTTGCCCGCCTGCGCGTGCTGCAGGGCCGCCGCCATCTTCCACGCGTGCAGGGGATGGACGCGGGTGTCGGAGGCGAACACGGTGAACAGCGTGGCCGGGTACGACACCCCCTCACGCACGTGGTGGTACGGCGAGTAGCCCCACAACCAGGCGAACTCCTCCGGTACGTCGGCGGAGCCGTACTCGACGTTCCAGGTCGCCCCGAGACCGAACTTCTCGTACCTGATCATGTCGAGCAGCGGTGCCGAGCACACGACGGCCGCGTACAGGTCGGGGCGCTGGGTGAGCGCCGCGCCCACGAGCAGGCCGCCGTTGGAGCCGCCGGAGATGGCGAGCCGGTCCGGGGTGGTGACGCCGGTGGCGACGAGGTGCTCGGCCGCGGCGTGCAGGTCGTCGAAGACGTTCTGCTTGTTGCCGAGCATGCCGGCGCGGTGCCACTGCTCGCCCTCCTCGCCGCCGCCGCGAAGCTGGGCGATCGCGTAGACGCCGCCCGCCTCGACCCACGCCAGGGTGGTGGCGGAGTATCCGGGAGTCATCGAAATCCCGAAGCCGCCGTAGCCGTACAAGATGGTGGGGCGGGGCCCGGAGCCGGGG
>JADGHC010000263.1 GCA_019689655.1 Microbispora sp. | reverse complement strand
GGCCGCCGACGGCACGCCGAGGCCGGCGAGCGCGCCGGCGCGGTCGCCGGAGAGGATCCGGTTGTCGATGTCGTCGGCGTTGACGTTGGTGGAGACCTCGTAGCCGTCCGGCAGCGCCTTGCGGTTGGGGTCGGTCGCCGGGTCCCACTGGTCGTTGCGGACCAGCGTGAAGCCCTTGCCGATCTCGTTCTTCGCGAACTTGTACGGCCCGGTGGAGATCACGTGCTCCTTGTACTTCGCGCCGGTGTCCTTGTCCTTGGGGACCGGGATCGTGGCGGGAAGCTGGGCGAAGTAGTCGAAGTTGCTCAGCGGCTGCTTGAGGTGGAAGACGATCGTGTAGTCGTCGGGCGTCTCGATCGCGCTGTCGGTGTTCATGTCTGGCGTCTTGTACGGGCCCTTGTAGCCCTTCGGCCAGTTGAGGAAGTCGTTGAAGTAGGTGTACCCGTCGGGGAACACCTCCTTGTCGAACGACCGCTCGACGGCGTACTTCACGTCCTTGGACGTCACCTCGGTGCCGTCCTCGAACTTGATGCCCTTCTTGATCTTGTACGTCCAGGTCTTCGCGTCGTCGCTGGGCTTGCCCAGGTCCTCGGCGAGGTCGGGGACGAGCTGGTTGCCCTCCTTGCCGGGGGCGGGCTTGAACATCAGCAGCGACCGGCCGTACAGGCGGATGAAGTTCCAGGAGTAGCCGTAGTAGGTGTCACCCGGGTCGAGGGAGTCCCAGTCGCCGCCGTTGGCGAACTTGAGGATGCCGCCCTTCTTGTCCGACGGGTTGACCACCTGCGTCAGGGCGGCGTTGAACTCGCTCTTGGCGTCGGAGCCGCCCGCCGCGCCACCGGAGGACGACGACGTGCCGCTGCCCGAACCGCCACCACAGGCGGCCGCGGCGAGGGCGAGTACGGCGCCGGTGGCCGCGACACCCAGTCTTCTTCTTAGCATTGCTAACCCCTTGGTGATAGGAGCCGGGGGACTTTACGGGAGAAGGGAGGGCTCAGCGGGCCTTCGGGTCGAGAGCGTCCCGCAGGCCATCGCCGAACAGGTTGAACGCCAAAACCGTGATGAAGATCGCCATGCCGGGGAAGAACATGAAGTGCGGCATCGTGTAGAACCGCACCGCCTCCGACAGCATGCCGCCCCACGTGGGGGTGGGCGGGCGCACGCCGACGCCGAGGAACGACAGCGCCGCCTCGAACAACACGTTCGACGGGATCAGCAGCGTCGCGTAGACGAGGATCGGCGCGACCAGGTTCGGCAGCAGCTCGCGGAAGATGATGTACGGCCCGCGCGCCCCGAGGCTGCGCGCCGCGTCCACGAACTCCCGCTCGCGCAGCGACAGCGTCTGCCCTCGGATGATCCGCCCGATGTACGGCCAGTTGAAGAAGCCGATGACGAACACCAGCAGCGCGACGCGCAGGGTGTCGCCGCTCAGGCCGAACGCCGAGTCGGGGACGATGCCCGCCAGCGCGATCGCGAAGACCAGAAGCGGGAACGCCAGGAAGACGTCCATCGTCTTGCTGATGATCGAGTCGGCCAGGCCGCCGAAGTAGCCGGCGGTGACCCCGAGCAGAGTCCCGATGACCACCGACAGCAGCGTGGCCAGGAAGGCGATGAGCAGCGAGATCCGGGCGCCGTACACGACCCGGCTGAAGATGTCGCGGCCGTTCACCGGCTCGATGCCGAACAGGTGCTCGGCGCTGATGCCGGTGCCCCCCTTCGGGGCCATCGTGGAGGTGTCGATGAGGTCGGAGTTGAACTGCGTCGGGTCCTGCCCGAACCAACCGACGATCACCGGCGCGAAGATCGCGACCAGGATCAGGAAGATGACGATCAGGCCGCCGGCCAGTGCGACCTTGTCACGCTTGAGCCGCATCCAGGCGATCTGACCGAGGGACCGGCCCTGGATCGCCTTGCCGTCCGCGACGTCGACGACGGCCTCCGGCGCGGCCTGCGTGTCCCCACCGGTGACGTCCATCGGCGCGGTCATCGATCCTCCTTCGCCCTGCCCGAGCGCACCGGGTTTGTGGTGACGTGCTCGGGGTAGCCCGGGATCGATCCGGCGACGAAGAAGCGGCGGCCGCTTACGACCTTGCCTCGCACGGCCATGTGGTGAAGGCCCCCTGGATCCCAGACGACATTGTCCGAAGGGGGCGCGTGGTTGTGCGACCCCCGGGAGGCAGAATCTATGGTCTGAACTGGGATGACCAGTCCCCAGGGGCGCCCTGTGGCTCAACTGTGATTCATGCGAAACTCATTCGTGTTGATCTTGAAGAGTTTGTTCGTGTCCGGTTTCGATTGTGTCCGGGATCTGTGACATTGCGACCGACCGGTGACAGGCCGGGCGTTCAGCTGATCCCCCGCCGCTTGAGGATGTCCTCGATCTCGGAGAAGTCGTCCCCGGCGGACTGCTCGATCTGCGGCGGCGCCGTCTTCCCGCGCTGCTCCGCCTTGGGCTGCCGCGCCGCCCCCGCCGCCGGTCCGGCGCCGCCCCGCTCCGGCCGGGCCGTACGGGCCCGGGACAGGGCCCTGCCGCGCAGCGTGCCGGAGACGACGAACAGCAGCGCCGACAGCCCGGCGAGGATCACCCCGGCCCACACGGCCGGGGACAGGACCAGGCCGGCGACGAAGCTCACCACGGCCGTGCCGATGTTCCACAACGTGCGCAGCGCGCCGGTGAGATAGGCGGCGAGCGGCAGCAGCGACCAGGCGGTGGCCCGCAGCCCGGCGGCGGCGCCCCTGCGCCGGAAGGCGAGGTAGCTGAGCGCGATCCCCACCGCCGTCAGGCCGGCGCACAGCGGCAGCCAGGCGATTTGCTCGAATGTCATGGCGGGGCCCCCTTCGTCCACGGCGTACCCCCATCCTGGCACCCGCGGCGCGATCATGCGGGGGCCGCGTTACCGGACCAGCGAGCGCAGGAAGTCCACGTCGACGTCGAGCAGCGAGGGCATGACGACCCGCCCCGGCGCGTGGGGGATGGGCAGCACGCCGGGCACCGCGACGACCCGGCAGCCCGCCGCGGTCGCCGAGGCGACGCCGTTCGGCGAGTCCTCGAGCGCGACGCACCGCCCCGGGTGGACCGACAGCAGCTCGGTCGCGGTCAGGTACGGCTCCGGATGCGGCTTGGTGTACGTGACGTCGTCGGCCGTCACGACGACCTCGAAGTGCTCGCGGCCCACGGCCTTCAGCACGGCGTCGGCGATGACCCGCAGCGACGAGGTGACCAGCGCGGTGGGCACCCCGTGGTCGCCGAGCGTGCGCAGCAGCTCGAGCGCCCCGGGCATGAGTTCGACGCCTCTCGACAGCCGGCTCTCCATGCCGTCGATCAGCCACTCCCCCACCACGGCGGGATCGACGTCGGCCTGCGTCAGCTCCAGCATGTACGCGACGGTGCGGTCCCAGGAACCGCCCACCAGCTGCTCCTGGTGCTCCGGGCCCCAGGTCCCGCCGAGGCGGGTGACCACCTCGGTCTCGACCTCGAACCACACCCCTTCGGTGTCGACGAGCAGCCCGTCCATGTCGAACAGCACGGCGTCCACGTGGCCCCTTCCCCCGGTGTGACCCCCGATCAGGGGGGACCAACATGGTAAGGGGCGCGTGTGAACGCCGATGCAGCCGGTCAGACGTTGAAGTACTTCGCCTCGGGGTGGTGGACCACCAGGGCGGAGGTGGCCTGCTCGGGGTGGAGCTGGAACTCCTCCGACAGCGTCACGCCGATGCGGCCGGGGTCGAGCAGCTCCATGACCTGCACCTGGTCCTCCAGGTTGGGGCAGGCCGGGTAGCCGAAGGAGTAACGGCAGCCGGTGATGTTCACCTTCAGCATGTCGGCCAGCGACTCGTCGCCGCCGATGCCGAGCTCCGACCGCACCCGCGCGTGCCAGTACTCGGCCAGCGCCTCGGTGAGCTGCACCGACAGGCCGTGGAGCTCCAGGTATTCGCGGTAGGCGTCCTTGGCGAACAGCTCGGCCGTGGCCTGGCTGATCCGGCTGCCCATAGTGACCACTTGGAGGGCGACGACGTCGGTCTCTCCCGACTCACGGGAGCGGAAGAAGTCGGCCAGGCACAGGTGCCGGTCGCGGCGCTGACGCGGGAAGGTGAAGCGGGTGCGCTCGTTCCCCGCCTCGTCGAGGATGATCAGGCTGTTCCCCTCGCTCACGCAGGGGAAGTAGCCATAGACGACCGCCGCCTCCAGCAGGTTCTCCGTCTGCAGCCGCTCCAGCCACATCCGCAGCCGGGGCCTGCCCTCGGTCTCGACGAGCTCCTCGTACGACGGGCCGTCGCCGCCCCGGGCGCCCTTGAGGCCCCACTGGCCCATGAACGTCGCCCGCTCGTCCAGGAACGCGGCGTAGTCGGCCAGCGGAATGCCCTTCACCACCCGGTCGCCGAAGAACGGCGGCTTGGGCACCGGGTTGTCGGTCGCGACGTCGGAACGGGCAGGCATGTCCTCCTCGGGCGTCCGCTTCAGCACCGCCCCGGTCTTCACCCGCCGCGTGCGCAGCGGCGGCAGCGTCGCGCCGTCCTCGCCGCGTTTGACCGCCATGAAGGCGTCCATCAGGCGCAGGCCCTCGAACGCGTCCCGCGCGTACCGGACCTCTCCCCGGTAGATGTCGGCCAGGTCCTGCTCGACGTACGCCCGGGTCAGGGCGGCGCCGCCGAGCAGCACGGGATACTTCTCCGCGAGACCCCTGGAGTTCATCTCCTCCAGGTTCTCCTTCATGACCACCGTGGACTTGACCAGCAGGCCGGACATGCCGATCACGTCGGCCCGGTGCTCCTCCGCGGCCTCCAGGATCGCCGACACCGGCTGCTTGATGCCGAGGTTCACCACCTCGTAGCCGTTGTTGGACAAGATGATGTCGACGAGGTTCTTGCCGATGTCGTGGACGTCGCCCTTGACCGTGGCCAGCACGATGCGGCCCTTGGTGCTGCCCTCGACCTTCTCCATGTGCGGTTCGAGGTAGGCCACGGCCGCCTTCATCACCTCGGCCGACTGCAGCACGAACGGCAGCTGCATCTCGCCGGAGCCGAACAGGTCGCCGACCACCTTCATGCCGTCGAGCAGCACGTCGTTGATGATCTCCAGGGCGGGCCGCTGCGCCAGCGCCTCGTCGAGGTCGGCCTCCAGACCCTTGCGCTCGCCGTCGATGATGCGCCGCTTGAGCCGCTCCCACAGCGGCAGCGCGGCGAGCTCGGCCGCCTTGCCGGCCTTCATCGACGCCGCGTCCACGCCCTCGAACAGCTCCATGAACCGCTGCAGCGGGTCGTAGCCCTCGCGCCTGCGGTCGTACACCAGGTCGAGCGCGACCTGACGCTGCTCGTCCGGGATCCGGTTCATCGGCAGGATCTTCGAGGCGTGCACGATCGCGGAGTCGAGCCCGGCGTTGACGCACTCGTTGAGGAAGACGCTGTTCAGCACGATCCGGGCGGCCGGGTTGAGGCCGAAGGACACGTTGGAGATGCCCAGCGTGGTCTGCACGTTCGGGTAACGGCGCTTGAGCTCGCGGATCGCCTCGATCGTCTCGACGGCGTCGCGCCGGGTCTCCTCCTGGCCGGTGGCGATCGGGAACGTCAGGCAGTCGACGATGATGTCCTCGACCCGCATGCCCCAGTTGTTCACCAGGTCCTCGATGAGGCGGGTCGCGACCCGTACCTTCCACTCGGCGGTGCGGGCCTGGCCCTCCTCGTCGATGGTCAGCGCGACCACGGCCGCGCCGTGCTCCTTGACCAGGCGCATGACCTTCTGGAAGCGGGAGTCGGGGCCGTCGCCGTCCTCGTAGTTGACCGAGTTGACCACGGCCCGGCCGCCGAGCATCTCCAGCCCGGCCTCGATGACGGCGGGCTCGGTCGAGTCGATCACGATCGGCAGCGTCGAGGCCGTGGCGAAGCGGAAGGCCAGCTCCTTCATGTCGGCGACGCCGTCGCGGCCGACGTAGTCGACGCACAGGTCGAGCATGTGCGCGCCGTCGCGGGCCTGCGCCCGGGCGATCTCCACGCACTCCTCGTAGTTGCCGGCGAGCATCGCCTCGCGAAACGCCTTGGAGCCGTTGGCGTTGGTCCGCTCGCCGATGGCGAGATAGGAGGTGTCCTGCCGGAACGGCACGTGCTGGTACAGCGACGCGGCCCCGGCCTCGGGACGCGGCCGCCGCTCGGCGCGGGCGCGGCCGCCCACGCGCTCGACCACCTGGCGCAGGTGCTCGGGCGTGGTGCCGCAGCAGCCGCCCACCAGCGCGAGCCCGTATTCGCGGGTGAAGGAGTCGTGCGCGTCGGCCAGCTCACCCGGGCTCAGCGGGTAGTACGCGCCGTCGGCCGTGAGCTGCGGCAGACCGGCGTTCGGCATGCAGGAGATCGGAATCCGCGAATGCTTGGCCAGGTAGCGCAGGTGCTCGCTCATCTCGGCCGGGCCGGTGGCGCAGTTGAGGCCGATCAGGTCGACGCCGAGCGGCTCGATCGCGGTCAGCGCGGCGCCGATCTCGGAGCCGAGCAGCATCGCGCCGTTGGTCTCGATGGTGACCTGCGTGATGATCGGCACGTCCCGCCCGGCGGCCTCGATCGCCCGCTTGGCGCCCACGACCGCCGCGCGCACCTGCAGCAGGTCCTGACAGGTCTCGATGATCAGCGCGTCGACCCCGCCCGCGATCAGTCCGGCCGCGTTGTCGCGGTAGGCGTCGCGCAGCGTCTCGTACGGCAGATGCCCCAGCGTGGGAAGCTTCGTGCCGGGGCCCATCGAGCCGAGGACGAACCGGGGCCGCTCCGGCGTCGACCAGTGGTCGGCGCGCTCCCGGGCCAGCCGCGCGCCCGCCTCGGAGAGCTCGTAGATGCGGTCCTCGATGCCGTACTCGCCCAGGGCCGCCCGGTTGGAGTTGAAGGTGTTGGTCTCGATGCAGTCGACGCCCACCTCCAGGTACGCGTCGTGCACCGCCCGCACGATGTCGGGACGGCTCACGTTGAGCACGTCGTTGCAGCCCTCATGGCCCTGGAAGTCGTCGATGGTGGGGTCGTAGGACTGCAGCATCGTCCCCATGGCTCCGTCGGCGATCAAAACGCGCTCGGACAGCACTTCACGGAACGACGGTCTGCTGGTCATGGAGCAAGCCTATCGGCCCCGGCCCGGTGGAAGATTGTCCGCGTATAGCGGAACTCGGTACGCGTGTGGCGGAACGGGAACACCGTGCGGACCAGGGCCCGGGCCGGGGGGCGGCGCGGGCGCGGACGGGCCGGTGCCGGATGGAGGTGACGCCGGGGTCCCCTTACCGAATAGTCTTGGACTGAGCCATACTGCACAAGGCCAGTGAGGAGACGGCGCGTGATCGAGTTCGAAGGGCTCCCCGAGCTCGTCGACCCGGTGCTGATCGCCGCGTTCGAGGGGTGGAACGACGCCGGCGAGGCGTCCAGCGGCGTGCTCGCGCACCTCGAGTCCGAGTGGAAGACCACCCCGCTCGTCGAGCTGGACTCGGAGGACTACTACGACTTCCAGGTGACCCGGCCCGTGGTCGAGCTCGGCGACGGCCTGACCCGCTCCATCGTCTGGCCGACGACCCGGCTGCTGCTGGCCCGCCCGCCGGGCGCCAAGCGCGACGTGGTGCTGCTGCGCGGCATCGAGCCCAACATGCGGTGGCGCTCGTTCTGCGCGGAGATCGTCGGGCTCTGCCACGACCTCGGCATCGAGCTGGCCATCCTGCTCGGCGCGCTGCTCAACGACTCGCCGCACACGCGGCCCGTGCCCATCACCGGCTCGGTCAGCGACCCCGGCATGGCCCGTGCGCTCAATCTGGAGCTGACCAAGTACGAGGGCCCGACGGGCATCGTGGGCGTGCTGCAGCACACCCTGGGCAGCGCGGGCCTGCGGACGGTGTCCCTGTGGGCGTCGGTGCCGCACTACGTCGCCCAGCCGCCCAACCCCAAGGCCACCCTGGCGCTGCTGCGCCGCATCGAGGACATGCTCGACATCCCCATGCCGTACGGCGACCTGGCCGAGGAGGCGCGGGCCTGGGAGCACGGCGTGGACGAGCTGGCGGCCCAGGACAGCGAGGTGGCCGAGTACGTGCGGGAGCTGGAGGAGCGCAAGGACGCGGCCGAGCTGCCCGAGGCCAGCGGCGACGCCATCGCGGCGGAGTTCGAGCGCTACCTGCGCCGCCGCGACCGCGGCAC
>JADGHC010000262.1 GCA_019689655.1 Microbispora sp. | reverse complement strand
ATCTTGTGTCGTCCGGTTTTTCCCCTATGGGATGGGGCCCGGCGACGAAAAATGCGGCCCCGCATGGGGCCACACGGTTGATCCGGCTACCCGGTGCTTCCCGGGAGGCCGCCACCGCGTCACGCAGTCGCGCGGCCGCGGGGCGTCCTCCCGGTGGCGGCTACCACTCGCCGCCCGGTGCGCCTGCTCCTCGTCTGCCGCCGTGCTCGTGCTGCCGGTAGTTGGCGGCGAACGCCAGCGCGCCGAGGCCGAACACGAAGATGATCGCCCCGGTGACCACGTTGTTCGAGATCGTCGCGGTGGTCGCGGGGTGTCCGCTGATCACCCACGGCGCGATGAGCGTCCAGACGCCGAGCACCGGCGTCACCCAGCTCATGCCGTACGTGCGGCCGAAGGCGGACGCGCAGCCCAGCGCGAGCGCGGCGACCGTCAGCCCGACGATCAGGTTGTTGATCGCCAGGTTGCCGAAACCGCTGAAGCCCACGATCCACGGCGAGATGGCGAGGTAGAGCCCGGCGAGGAACGTCACTCCGTCCATGAGCTGGGCGGGAGCGGTCGATCCCGCTCGGTCGTACGTCTGGCGCAGCTCCGTCACGTCCGGGCGTGGTGCCAGACCTGGTCGCACCATGTCGCGTCACCTCTTCTCCAAGACGGGCCGGGCCGATGACCCGGACCCCGCACTTGCATCATCCAACGCCGCAGGTGGCGAAGGGGAGGTCGCGAGATGCGCGGGAAACAGATGGCGGACATCTGCCATGCAGATGCCCCGGCGGGGAACGCGCGTGTACGCCCGGGGAGGTCGCCGTGCCCGGCCTCCCCGGGCGGACCGCCGTCAGGCGCGGCCGAAGACGTACCGCTCGACGAACTCGTTGGCGAAGACGCCGCGCGGGTCGTAGTGCCGGGCCAGCGCCGCGAAGTCGTCCAGGCGCTCGTAGCGGGTGCGCAGCACATCGGCGGGGAGGGTGAAGAGCTTCCCCCAGTGGGGGCGGGCGCCGAACGGCGCCAGGCACTCCTCGATCGCGGTCAGCACGGGCGTCACGGCAGAGGTGTCCTTGATCCAGGTGAAGTGGAAGGCGACGGTGTCGCGGCCCTGGCTCGGGCTCAGCCACAGGTCGTCGGCCGCGATCGTGCGGATCTCGGAGATCTGCAGCACCGGGGCGATGCGGTCGCGGATCCGGTCGAGGGCGTGGAACGCCTCGACCGCGTGCCGCCGGGGCACCATGTACTCCGCCTGGAGCTCCTCACCGCTGCTGGGGGTGAAGTCGGGCCGGAAGTGGGGCAGGCGCTCGAACCAGGGACCGGGGACGCCCATCTGGGCCGTGCAGTGCACCGCCGACATGCCCGGCACGGGGTGTCTGGGGCCGTCGGCCGGCGTCGCGCCGAAGAAGCCGTCCGGCTCGCCGCCGTGACGCACCCCGGCGAGGTCCGCGGCGGCCACCCGCTCCTTGACCCAGACCTGGTTGATCCGCGAGGTCCGCCAGTCGGTGAACAGGCTGACGCTGTACGCGGCGGACATGACGGCGTCGAACCGGTCGTCCAGCACCTCGGCCGGCAGACCCTCGTACACGCGCTGGCGGACCTCGAACGACGGCACGACGTCGAGCGTCAGGGCGACGACGACGCCGAGGGCGCCCAGCGCGACGACCGCCCCGGCGAACCGGTCGCCGTCCGCGTCACGGCTCAGTGTGACGAGGTCGCCGCCGGCGGTCACCATCTCGATCGCGCGTACGGAGGTGGCCAGGCCGCCGTTGCCGTCGCCCGAGCCGTGGGTGCCGGTGGCGACGGAACCGGCGACCGAGATGTGCGGCAGGGACGCGAGGTTCGGCAGGGCGTAGCCCTTCTCGTGCAGGCGGCGGCCCAGCTCGCCGTACCGCACGCTCGCGGCGACCCGCACCGTGGACGAGCCGCTGTCGATCTCGATCTCCGGCGGCAGCGCGTCCAGCGAGATCAGCGCGCCCGGGGAGTCGGCGATGCGGTTGAAGGAGTGGCCGCTGCCCAGCACGCGGACCTTCTCGCCGCGCGTCACGAGGCCGCGCACCTCCTCGACGGAGGCGGGCCGCTCGACCGCAGCGGCCCGGAAGGTAATGTTGCCCGCCCAGTTTGTCACCGTATGAGTCACAAGTGAGTTCTACCGGACGACGGCGCTCCCGCGCCCGCCGGACCCGGGAACGGGCACGCACCGACTCCGCGGGAGGGGGAGCCGGGCGTCAGCCGTACTGCTGCTCCGCCTTCTCGTAGGCGCGTCATTCACGCGACCGCAACCACCGGAAATGGCCGAACCCCCGGGACCACCGGGCATGAAAGGAGGTACGGGGAGGGGGACGCCATGCCGACGACCGAGGTCAGTCATCCGCTGTTCGCCCGCTTCTACACCTGGTTCAGCCACGTGCTCGACCGGCACGGCATGGCGGAGCAGCGGGAGGCGCTGGTGGCGGGGCTGTCGGGCCGGGTGATCGAGGTCGGCGCGGGCAACGGGCTGAACTTCGCCCACTACCCGCCGTCCGTCACCGGTGTGCTGGCCGTCGAGCCGGAACCCCGGCTCCGGTCGGCCGCGCGTCGCGCGGCCCGCGACGCGCGGGTGCCGATCGAGGTCGTCGGCGGCCTGGCCGACCGGCTTCCGGCCGGGGACGGCGAGTTCGGCGCGGCCGTGGTGTCGTTCGTGCTGTGCTCGCTGCCCGATCCCGCCGCCGGGCTGCGGGAGATCCGCCGCGTGCTCGCCCCCTCGGGGCGGCTGCGCTTCCTGGAGCACGTCCGCGCCGGCTCCGCGGGCTGGGCCGCGGCGCAGGACGTGCTGGACGCGACCGTGTGGCCGCATCTGACCGGCGGCTGCCATACCGGCCGCGACAGCGTGGCCGCCGTCGAAGCGGCGGGGTTCGCCGTCGGACCGCTGGAGCGCTTCGTCTTCGCCGGCCGCCTCCGCAGCCCCATCTCCTTCTGCGTACGCGGCGAGGCCCGGCCCAGGCCCTGACGGGATCAGTCGGGGCGGCTCGCCCCGGCCTCGTAGCGGCGGAAGGCGGGCACGGCGAAACCGGCCACCAGCACGAGCAGGGCGCACACCAGGCCGCCGCCCGCCCAGGAGGGCACCAGCCCGAAGGCGTCCGCGGTGGCGCCCGCCCGCAGGTCGCCGAGGCGGGGACCGCCCGCGACGACGACCATGAACACCCCCTGCAGGCGTCCGCGCATCTCGTCGGGCGCGTACGTCTGCAGGATGGTCTGCCGCCACACGGCGGAGGCGAGGTCGGTCGCGCCGCCGATCGCCAGCAGCACCACGATCAGCCACAGCGGCCGCGCCAGCGCCGCCGCGGCGACCGTGACACCCCACAGGGCGATCACGAGCGTGAGCGCCACCCCCTGGCGGCGCACGCGGCCGACCCAGCCGGAGAAGAGCCCGGCGACGACCCCGCCGATGGCGATGCTCGCCGACAGCCAGCCGAACGCCACCGCCGACCCGCCGAATCGCTCGGCGGCCATCTGGGGGAACAGCGCCCTCGGCATCGCGAACGCCATCGCGATGATGTCCACCACGAACGACATGAGCACGACGGGCCTGCTCACCACGTACTTGAGCCCGTCGATCACCGAGCGCAGGCCCGGCCGGGAGGTCTCGCCGATGGGGGCCAGCGCCGGCAGCCGTACGGCCGCGTAGAAGCTCGCCCCGAACAAGATGGCGTCGATGAGGTACGCGGTGGCGTACCCGCCACGGGCGAGCACCACCCCGGCGAGCAGCGGCCCGACGACCGTGCCGATGCTGCTGACGAGGAAGTTGAGGGTGTTGGCCGCGGAGACCCGCTCGGTCGGGACGATGCGGGGGATGACCGCGCCGCGGGTCGCCGAGGTGACGGCGAAGCCGATCGACTGCAGGGCGATGACGGCGAGGATGAGGTGGACGCTGCCGAGCCCCGACCACGCGTGCAGCAGCAAGGCGACGGTGGACAGCCAGGCCACCACGGAACCGGCCAGCAGCAGCCGGCGGCGGTCCATCGCGTCGGCGACCGCGCCGCCCCACAGGCCGAAGACGACCAGCGGGACGAGGCTCACCGGGCCGAGCAGGCCCACCCACAGAGACGAACCCGTGATGTTGTACACCTGCCCGCTCACGGCCACCGAGGTGAGCTGGAAGCCGATGAACGAGACACCCTGCCCCACCAGCAGCCGCCGGTACGCGGGGATGCTCAGGGGCCTGGTGTCGAGGGCGACGCGCTTCAGAACTGCCTGTACCCCCGACACCCGCTACCTCGCCGATCTGGACATATCGAACATTTTGCGTACTTTATCGCGATCTCCGAGAAGAGCCGCAGCCGAGCCCCCGTGCCGCCGCCTCCGAGTGACATCAATCACTCAGAAAGTTTCGTAGAAAAGTCGAATGTTTCTGCCGCCGCCTCCGCTCTGGACCGTTCCCAGCCGGTGGGCGGAAGGCCCGGCGTTTCACCGGAAGTTCAGGCCGCGAGCGGCGCGGTGCTGCCGCGGACGACCAGGCTCGTGGTGAGCTCCAGGCGGTTCTGCGGCGGGGTCTCCCCGCGGGCCAGGGCCACGACCATCGTCGTGGCGGCGGCGGCCATCTCGGTCAGCGGCTGGCGGACCGTCGTCAGCGCGGGGATGAGCCACTGCGCCATCGGCAGGTCGTCGAAGCCGACCACGCTGAGGTCGCCGGGGATGCGCAGCCCCATCTCGTGGGCCGCCTGGTACACGCCCATCGCCTGGGCGTCGTTGAAGGCGAACACGGCGGTCGGGGGCTCGGGCAGCGCGAGCAGGGAGCGGGCGTGCGCCAGGCCGTCCTCCGCGCTGAAGTCGCCCTCTCGCACGAGCTCCGGGTCGGTCGGCACGCCCGCGGCGTCCATCGCGGCGCGGAACCCGTCGAGCCGCGCACGGCTGGACAGGGTGTGGGCCGGGCCCGTGATGAGGGCGATCCGCCGGTGTCCCAGCTCCAGCAGGTGCCGCGCCGCCGACAGGCCGCCGCTCCAGTTGCCGGCGCCGACCGAGGGCAGCTCGTGCCCGGGATCTCCGGTGGGATCGACGAGCACCAGCGGGATGTCCCGCGTCCTGAGCTGCTCGCGTTGCGCCTGGGTGAGGCCGGAGAAGACCGCGATCACCCCGCTGGGCCGGCGGCCGATCACGCCTTCGATCCAGCCCCTGCCGGAAGCGGTGCGCCCCTGCAGCTCGGAGACGACCACCGCGAGGTCGTGCTCGCGCGCCACCTGCTCGACCCCTTTGATGACCTCCATCGCGTAGGCGCCCTCCAGCTCGTGGAAGACCAGCTCGACGAGCGGAGCCGTGGTGGGACGCTTCTTCTGCCTGCGATATCCGTGCTCGCGGATCAGGTTTTCGACCAGGGCGCGGGTCTCGGGGGCGACCTCCGATCTGCCGTTGACGACCTTGGAGACGGTCGCGGGGGACACCCCCGCCAGCTCGGCGATCTGGGCGATGGTCAGCGGCCGGGAGGGTGTGCGGTCCGGAGGTGTCGGCTCCCTGGTCGTCGTCATGGCCGCAGTTTAGCGCTGGTTTTCGGACACAAACCCGAATGTTTCGGTTGTTTCGGGGCCGGTTCCTTGACGGCCTCCAGCGCGGCAACCTAGAGTCCACATAAACTATCGGTGTTCGCTTTGAAACTTTCGGAAGGTGATCCGGACGGCAGGGGGGCGGACGATGCGGTCGCTCGCGTACCGCCGTCTCCGCCCGCCCAGACCCGGACACCGCCGGGCCGAGCACCACCGGGACCCCGTACGGGTCCGGGGCCGAGCCCCACGCGGTGGATCGACAAGCAAGGGATGCCATGACATTCGTAGACGCGCCGGGCATCGCGCCCTGGCGGGACGGCGACCGGCCTCTCGACGAGCGCGTGGAGGCGCTGCTGGCGGAGATGACGCTGGAGGAGAAGGTCGCCCAGCTCGGATCGGTCTGGGTCGACGTCGCGGCCGCCGACTCGGCGTCCGGGAACGTCGCCCCGTTGCAGGACCTGTTCATGAAGGAGGGCGTCGACCTCGCCGACCGGATACGCGACGGCGTCGGGCACCTGACCCGCGTGTACGGCACGGCGCCGGTGAGCCCGGCGGAGGGGGCGGCCGGGCTGCGCGCGCTGCAGGAGCGGGTGGTCGCCGCCAACCGGTTCGGCATCCCCGCGATCGCCCACGAGGAGTGCCTGACCGGGTTCGCCACGTACGGCGCCACCGCCTATCCCACCCCGCTGGCCTGGGCCGCCACCTTCGACCCCGGCCTCGTCACGCGGATGGCCGGGGCCATCGCGGACGACATGCGCGCGGTCGGCGTCCACCAGGGCCTGTCGCCGGTCCTCGACGTGGTGCGCGACTACCGGTGGGGCCGGGTCGAGGAGACGCTCGGCGAGGACCCCTACCTCGTCGGCCAGATCGGCGCGGCGTACGTACGCGGCCTGGAGGAGGCCGGCGTCATCGCGACGCTCAAGCACTTCGCCGGGTACGCCGCCTCCCGGGCGGGCCGCAACCACGCGCCGGTCAGCATCGGCCCCCGTGAGATGGCCGACGTGATCCTCCCGCCGTTCGAGACGGCCATCCGCGAGGGCGGCGCCCGTTCGGTGATGAACTCCTACGCCGACGTCGACGGCGTGCCGGCCGGCGCCAACGCCGACCTGCTGCGGCGGGTGCTGCGCGACCAGTGGGGATTCGACGGCACGGTCGTGGCCGACTACTGGTCGGTGCCGTTCCTCGCGATGATGCATCACGTCGCCGAGGACGAGGCGCACGCCGGCGCGGTCGCGCTGCGCGCCGGCATCGACGTGGAGCTGCCCGACACGGTCGGCTACGGCGCCCGCCTGGCCGAGCAGGTGCGGGCCGGCCATGTGCCGGAGTCGCTGGTCGACGAGGCGGTGCGCCGGGTGCTGCGGCAGAAGATCGAGCTGGGCCTGCTCGACGGCGGGCCGCTCGTGCCCGAGAACGCGGGCGAGACCGACCTGGACAGCCCGCGCAACCGCGAACTGGCCCGCGCGATCGCCGAACGCTCGCTGGTGCTGCTCAGCAACCCGGACGGCGTGCTGCCGCTGGCCGCCGGGACGGCCGGGCGGATCGCCGTCATCGGCCCGTGCGCCGACGACCCGCGGACCCTGCTCGGCTGCTACGCCTTCCCCAACCACGTGCTCGACCGCTTCCCCGACCACGGCATGGGCCTGCCCGTCGCCTCCGTCCTGGACGCCCTGCGGGCCGAGTTCCCCGACGCCGACCTGCGGTACGCCCGGGGCGCCGACGTGTCCGGCGACGACACCTCCGGCATCGCCGAGGCCGCCGCGCTGGCCGCGGAGTCCGACCTCGTCTTGCTGTTCGTCGGCGACCGGTCCGGGCTGTTCGGCAGCGGCACCTCGGGCGAGGGCTGCGACGCCGCCCACCTCGGGCTGCCCGGCGTGCAGGGCGACCTGGTCGACGCGGTCCTGGCCACCGGCACGCCGGCCGTGCTCGTCGTCGTGTCCGGCCGGCCGTACGCGATCGGCGGGTACGCCTCCCGGGCCGCCGCCGCGATCCAGGCGTTCCTGCCGGGCGTGGAGGGCGGCGCGGCCATCGCGGGGGTGCTCAGCGGCCGGGTCGAGCCCTCCGGCCGGCTGCCCGTCCAGATCCCCGGCTCACCGTTCGTCACCCCCTCCACCTACCTGCAGCCGCCGCTGGGGCTGCGGACGGACGGCATCTCCGTGTCCGACCCGACGCCGGCGTTCCCCTTCGGCCACGGCCTGTCGTACACGACCATCCGTTACGACGCGCTGACGACCTCCGAGGAGCGGTGCCCCACGGACGGCACGGTCACCGCGCGGGTGACCGTCACGAACACCGGCTCCAGGGCGGCGGAGGAGGTCGTGCAGCTGTACGCCTCCGATCCGGTGGCGCAGGTGGCCCGTCCGGTCGCGCAGCTCGTGGGCTTCGCCCGGGTGCCGCTCGCGCCCGGCCAGACCCGCGAGGTGGTCTTCGAGGTGCCGACCGACGCCTTCTCCTACACCAGCCCCGACCTGCGCAGGATCGTCGAGCCGGGCGTGATCGCGCTCACCGCGGGCCCGTCCGCCGCCGACCGCCCGCTGCGCGCCGAGATCCTGCTGACCGGCGACACCGTCGTGCTCGGCCGGGACCGGCGGCTCACCACGCACGCGCGGGTGCCGGAGACGGCCTCCTGACCCCGGGCCGGTGCGGCGGGCGGCACCCGGCCGCCC
>JADGHC010000008.1 GCA_019689655.1 Microbispora sp. | reverse complement strand
GACGGATGGTCGCGCGGTGGGGGTTGGACACACGGACCCGCCGGGGTTGCCCATGCCGGTGCCAGCACCGGTCGCGCCGGCCGGCCCGCCTCCGGAGGCCCCGGCCGTGCCACGCGCGCCGGTGCCGAAGCCGGAGGCGCCGGAGGTCCCGGCCCCGCCTGTGCTTCCCGAGCCGCCGCCGAAGCCGGATGTCCCGGCCGTGTCTCGCGAACCGGCGCCGAAGCCGGATGTCCCGGCCCCGCCCCTGCCGGCCGAACCGGAGGCGCCGGACGCGGCAGCCGTACCGTTCTTGACGTTGTCGAGGGTCTCCTGGGCGGCGGCGAGGGCGGCCTTGGCGGCCTCGTAGTTCTCCTTGGCGATGGTGTCGTCGATCCGGGCGAGGACCTCGCCCCGGTGGACCTTCTCGCCCACCTTGACGTAGATCTTCTCGACCGTGCCCTCCGCTCCGAACGCGAGATCGCGCACACCGGTGTCGACCGTGTTGCCGGCGGCCGAGACGTACGACGTGACCGTGCCCCGCTTGACCGAGGCGAGCGTGATCCGGTCGGCAGCGGAGGTGTCGTCGCGGGTGGCGGAGATCACGGCGACGCTCGCGATGACGATCCCCGCCACCGCGAGCCCTCCGGCGCGGAGTGGAGTGCTCGATCTCATGGCGGACATCCTGCTGATGCCACGTGACCGGTGGCTTGGCCGAACCTGAGAGTTATCTGTGGATACGGCGGCCTCGTCCGGACTGTCAGCAAACCCTCAGCATCGGCCTAGGTTGCCCGAAGCGGGGTTTGCCAAGGTTCCTCGTCGTGAAGCTGTCGACGAAGCGCAGGACGCTGATCATCAATGGTGTCCTGGTGGTACTGCTGCTCGGCGGGATCGCGGCGGCCTGGGCGTCCGTGGGGAGCGGCTCCTCCCGAGACGGCGCCGCGCCGTTGACGACCCGGGTGACCCGCGGGACCGTGCTCGCCTCGGTCTCGGCCTCCGGTTCCGTCGAGAGCGCCCGTACGCGCGCCCTCGACTTCTCCGCGAGCGGCACCGTGGAGTCCGTCCTGGTCGAGGCCGGCGACAAGGTCAAGAAGGGACAGGTGCTCGCGCGCATCGACGACACGGCCGCCAGGGAGAACCTGGAGGCGGCCCGGGCGAGCCTGGACGCCGCCGAGGAGGCCGACACTTCGACCGCCTCGGGCTACTCGCAGTACATCAGCGCGAGGAACGCCTACCGGGCGGCGAAGCGGACGCTGGCGGGCACGGTGATCAAGGCGCCGTTCGCCGGGATCGTCACGGCGGTCAACGGAACCGAGGGCGGTTCCTCCACCGGGTCCGGCGGCGGGTCGGGTGGATCCGGCGGGTCTGCCCTGGGCGCCCCGGCGCAGTCGTCGCAGGGCGGGTCCGGGGGTTCGGGCGCTTCCGGCGGGTTCATCGACATCGCCGACCCCAGCCGCCTGCAGATCGTGGGGAACTTCACCGAAGCCGACGTCAGCCGGATCAAGGTCGGTCAGGCGGCGACCGTGACCTTCGACGCGCTCCCCGGGGTCACCGCCGCCGGCAAGGTGACGCTGATCGACCCGCAGCCGCAGACGAACAACAACGTCGTCCAATACGCCGTGACGATCTCGCTGACTCAGGTGCCCTCCACCGTACGGCTCGGTCAGACGGCCACGGTGCAGGTGACCGTGGGCAAGGCGGACAACGTGCTGACGGTGCCGTCCTCGACGATCACGACGGCGGGCGGCCAGACCACGGTGACCGTGCTGGAGAACGGCAGGCAGGTCGTAAGGCGGGTGGAGGTCGGCCTGAAGGGCGACACGACCACCGAGATCAAGTCGGGGCTTCAGGAGGGCGACCTGGTGGTGCGGCCCCAGGCCACGACGGCAGGCGGAGGCGGCGGCTTCCAGTTCCCCGGCGGCGGAGGAGGAGGGCTCGCCCGCTTCGGCGGCGGCCGCGGCGGGGGCAACAGATGAGGCCCGGCACGCCGCCCGTGCTCCAGCTCACCGGGGTCACCAAGGTGTACGGCGAGGGCGAGACCGCGGTGCGCGCGCTGCGCGGCGTGTCGCTCAGGGTGGAGCGCGGTGACTACGTGGCGATCATGGGGGCGTCCGGCTCCGGCAAGTCCACGCTGATGAACATCATCGGCTGCCTCGACGTTCCGTCAGGGGGGACCTACTATCTCGACGGCACCGACGTCGGCGCGCTCGACGAGCGGAGTCTCGCGATCGTCCGCAACCGCAAACTCGGCTTCGTCTTCCAAGCCTTCAACCTCATCCCCCGGATGAGCGCGCTCGCCAACGTCGAGCTGCCCCTGGCGTACGGCGGGGTCAAGGCCGCGGAGCGGCGCCGCCGGGCGCTGGCCGCGCTCGACCTGGTCGGGCTCGCCGATCGGGTCCACCACCAGCCCAACGAGCTGTCCGGCGGTCAGCAGCAGCGGGTGGCGGTGGCCCGCGCGCTCGTCACCGCGCCGACCCTGCTGCTGGCCGACGAGCCCACGGGTGCTCTCGACAGCAAGTCCAGCGAGGACGTCATGAAGATCTTCGACCGGCTCAGCGCGAGCGGCCGGACCCTGGTCGTCATCACGCATGAAGAGGAGGTCGCCGCGCACGCCAAACGCGTCGTCCGCCTCATGGACGGCCAGATCGTCGATGACGTACGCGTCACTCCAGTCGGGGGCCTGCCTCCGCGGTTCGCGGAGGTGGCGCCGTGAACCCGGTGGAGGTCCTGAGGTTCGCCCTGCGCGGCCTGTCCGCCAACAAGATGCGCAGCGCGCTCACCATGCTCGGCATCTTGATCGGCGTCGCCGCGGTGATCCTGCTGGTCGCCATCGGCGAGGGGTCATCCCGGCAGATCCAGCAGAACATTCAGCAGCTTGGGGCCAACACGCTGACCATCACGCCCTCCACCTTCGGCGGCGGTGGAGGTGGTGGCGGGATCGCCCGCGTCTTCGCCAGGGCAGGCGGCGGCCAGCGGCAGAACACCGGCCCCCGCACCCAGGCGAAGAACCTGACCGTCGAGGACGCACGGGCGCTGGCCGACCCCGCGAACGCGCCCTCGGTCAAGAGCGTCTCGCCGGTCGTGACCGCCCAGGCCCAGACCGCCACGTACGAGGGGGCGAGCCACTCGATCGGCCAGTTGGTGGGCACCTACCCGAGCTACTTCGAGGCGTCCAACAAGCCGGTCGCCAAGGGCGCCTACTTCTACAACGACGACGTGCTCGCCGCGCGCAAGGTCGTGGTGATCGGGAAGACGGTGGCGGACGACCTGTTCGGCACGGTCGACCCCATCGGCAAGCAGATCACGGTGTCGGGTGTGCCGTTCACCGTGATCGGCGTGCTCAAGGAGACCGGGTCGTCCGGGTTCCAGGACGCCGACGACGTGGCGATCGCCCCGCTGCCCGCCGTGCAGCAGAGCCTGACCGGGTTCGGGCCGCTGGGGCAGATCCTCGTCCAGGCCAAAAGCGCCCAGGCGGTCGACGCCGCGCAGAGCGAGGTCACCGAGGTGCTCAACCAGCGGCACGGCATCACCGATCCGGCGAACCCCGACTACCGCATTCTCAACTCGGCGAGCTTGCAGGAGACGGTCAGCGCGGCGATCGGCACGTTCACGGTCCTGCTCGGCGCGGTGGCCGCGATCAGCCTCCTCGTCGGCGGCATCGGCATCACCAACATCATGCTCGTCACGGTCACCGAGCGGACCAGGGAGATCGGCATCCGCAAGGCGATCGGCGCGCCCAAGGGCGCGATCCTCGGCCAGTTCCTCGCCGAGGCGACGATGCTCAGCCTCGTCGGGGGCCTGCTGGGCGTGCTGATCGCCGTGATCGGTGCCCAGTTCACGATCGCGGGCGTAAAACCGGTGATCGTCCCCACGTCGATCGCGCTGGCGCTCGGCGTCTCGGTCGCGATCGGCCTGTTCTTCGGCAGCTACCCCGCCAACCGCGCCGCCGGGCTGCGGCCGATCGAAGCCCTTCGGTTCGAGTGATGGCCGGACCCAGCGAGGCGGACCCCATCGAAGGGAGATGGATGTGAGCAGGCACGATACCGAGGAGCTTCTGGAGACCTCGCCGTTCGACGACGACCTTCAGGAGGTGCTGGCGGCGCGTCCCGCCCGGGCGGGTGTGTCGAAGCTGACGCTCGCCCTGGCCGGGGGCGTCCTGCTCGTGGCCGGGATGCTCCTCGGCATCCAGGTGCAAAAGCTCGTGGGCGGCTCCGGAGCGGGCCGGTTCCCGTCCCGGGCGGCCGCTTTCGGGGAGAACGGCGGCGCCGGCCAGGCCGCCGGAGGCGGCGGACTCGGCGGCGGGTTCGCGCGAGGGGCAGGCGGGCGCGGCGGCTTCGCCGGCGTCGGCGCGGGCGGAGGAGCAGGCGCGGGCCCGGGGGCCGGTGGGGCGACCTTCGGCACGGTCAAGCTGGTCGACGGCAACAAGATCTACGTCCAGACCGTGAACGGCGGCGTGGTCACGGTGACCACGTCGCGTGACACCAAGGTCCGGGTCACCCGGTCGGGGAAGGTCTCCGACCTCAAGCCGGGCAGCTTCGTCACCGTCGCGGGAACCGCCGACGCGCAGGGCCAGGTGGCGGCGACGTCCGTCACCGAGGGCGCGTTCCCGGGCCGGAGGGCGGGATCGTGACGACCCCCGAAGGCCGGCTGCTGGTGGTGGACGACGAGCCCGACATCAGGGAGCTGCTGTCGGCGAGCCTGCGGTACGCCGGGTTCGAGGTGATCACCGCCTCCAGCGGACGCGAGGCGGTCCAGATCGCCGGCAAGGTGCGCCCCGACCTGATCGTGCTCGACGTCATGCTGCCCGACCTGGACGGCTTCGCCGTCTCCGACCGGCTGCACACCTCCGGGTGGCGGGTGCCGGTGCTGTTCCTGACCGCCAGGGACACGAACGAAGACAAGATCACCGGGCTCAGTTCCGGCGACGACTACGTCACCAAGCCGTTCAGCCTGGAGGAGGTGCTCGCCCGCATCCGGGCCGTGCTGCGGCGCACCCGCGGCGACACCGCCCCCGCCCGGCTGCGCGTCGCCGACCTGGAGCTCGACGAGGAGTCCCGCCGGGTGTGGCGCGGCGGCAAGTCCGTACGGCTGTCGCCCACCGAGTACAAGCTGCTGCACTACTTCATGGCCAACCAGGGCCGGGTGCTGTCGAAGGCGCAGATCCTCGAAAACGTCTGGCACTACGACTTCGGCGGTGACCACAACGTGGTCGAGTCGTACGTCTCCTATCTCCGGCGCAAGGTCGACACCACCGAGCCCAAGCTGATTCACACCCTCCGCGGCGTGGGCTATGTGCTCCGAGCGCCGCGCGGCTGACCTGGCCCACGCCGGCGACGCCGGCGGGAGTACCGGCGGGAAGGCCGGGCCCGGCCGCGGAACGACCCGCGCTTTGCGCCGCTGGGCGCGGCTGCCGTCCCCCGGCCGGATGCCGCACCTGCTGACCATCCGCGAGCTGCGCCGGCGGGCCGCGCGTACGCCGCTCTGGCTGCGGCTCGTCGCGGGGACGCTGCTGCTCGTGACGCTCGCGATCGCGCTGACCGGCGGCTTCGCCGTACAGCTCCTGCGTGGCTATCTGGTGGACCGGGTCGACGCGCAGCTCATGGCCTTCGGCCGGCGCCCGCCCGACGCGTCGCCCCCGCCCCAGATCACGAATGACGCGTCCAAGCCGCCGCGGCAGTTCGGCTCGTTCTACATCGTCCTGCTCGACCGGTCCGGCGGCATCCTCCGCACCATTCAGGAGCCGTCGAACGCCGACCCGCTGCCCACGCTGCCCAAGCCGCAGGCCGAGCGCAAGAAGTGGCTGTTCACGGTGGAGACCCCGTCGGGGACCCTGTGGCGGGCGATCGCGGTGCGCGAGAACGACGGCGACCGCTTTCGCGTCGCGGCCATGAGCCTGACCGACATCAACGGCACGGTCTCCCGGCTGGCGGTGATCGTCCTCGGGGTCGGCCTCGCCGTGCTCGTCGCGCTCGGGGTCGCCTGCTACTGGCTCGTACGGCGCAGCCTGCGCCCGCTGGGGGAGATCGAACGCACGGCGCAGGCCATCGCGGCCGGCGATCTGTCGCGGCGGGTCCCGCTGCGGCACCCGCGTACGGAGATGGGCCGGCTCGGCCGGTCCATCAACGGCATGCTCACGCAGATCGAGACGGCGTTCCGGGAGCGGGAGGCGTCGGAGGAGCGGATGCGCCGCTTCATGGCCGACGCCTCACACGAGCTGCGCACTCCGCTCACCTCGATCCGCGGTTTCGCCGAGCTGTACCGGCAGCAGAGTTCCCAGGACCCCGTCCAGCTCCTGCGCCGCATCGAGGACCAGGCCGTACGGATGGGCCTGCTCGTGGACGACCTGCTGCTGCTCGCCCGGCTCGACCAGCAGCGCCCCCTGGAACGCCGCCCGGTCGACGTGCTCAGCATCGCGGCGGGAGCGGTGCTCGACGCGCAGACCCTCGCCCCCGACCGGGAGATCGACCTGTTGCGGCTGGACGACTCCGACGAGCCGGTGCGGGTGCTCGGCGACGAGGCGCGGCTGCGCCAGGTCGTCGGCAACCTCGTCAGCAACGCCCTGCGGCACACCCCTCCGGGCACCGCCTTCCGGGTCGGCGTCGGGAACATGCCGGGATCCCAGGTGGTGATCGAGGTGGCCGACGACGGACCCGGTCTGGCCCCCGGTGATGCCGAGCGGGTCTTCCAAAGGTTCTACCGCGCCGATCCCGCGCGCAGCCGGTCGGACTCCGGCGGCACGGGACTCGGGCTGTCCATCGCCGCCGCCCTCGTTCAGGCCCACGGCGGCACCATCACGGCCGACAGCGAGCCCGGCCGCGGCGCGGTGTTCCGTGTCCGCCTCCCCGCGTGCCCGCCGGAAGAAAGGCTGGAGTGATTCCTATGCGATACCTGTCCATCGCGGTCGCCTCCGCGGCTTTGGCGGTCACGGTGACCGGTTGCGGCGGCGGTGACGACACCGCCGCCACGAGCACCCCGCAGGCCGCCGCCGCGGCGTCGGGCGTCGGCTCCCGGGCCGCGTTCGTCGATTGCCTGCGCAAGAACGGCGTCACGCTGCCCAGCGGGCGGCCCTTCAGGCCCGGCGCCAGGCCCTCGGGCAGACCCACGGCCAGGCCGAGCGGGGGGTTCGGCGGGTTCCGGTCGATGGATCCCGCGATGAGCAAGGCGTTCGAGGCGTGCCGGTCGCTGCTGCCGCAGGGCGGCCGGGGCGGCTTCGGCGGGCGCGGCGGCGCCGGTGCCCAGGCCTTGCAGGCGTTCCGCACCTGCATGAAGGACAACGGGGCGGAGCTGCCCGCCACGGGCCGGGTCCGCGACCTGCGCACCGCCGATCCCAAGGTCGCCGCCGCGTACAAGAAGTGCAAGGTCCTCCTGCCGACCCCCGCCCCGGCGCCGTCCACCTGATCCGGCGGCGGGTCGCGTACGAGGCCCTCGCCCGGCGTCATCCGCCCGATCCGGCAGTGGGCCGCGTACGGGAAGTGCGTGGTCCTTCTGCCCTGCCTCGGCGTCATGCCCTTCATCCCGTGGTGCGTCGCGTGCAAGACCTCCCGCCCGATGTCGCCCCCCGGTGCACGACCCGGCCGGGCCTGCTTCGCTTGGGCGGGAACAGCCCGCTCCGGCGTACGGCTGATTCAGCGGCCTCCCGTGGGGAAGGGCGGGAGGTATGGCGGGGAGCGAGCGGCTGCGTACGGCCCTGGAGAGCCTGCGGCGCGACCTCGATCACGACCTGTTCCCGCTGGCGATCGGGGACGTCGGGGCCGACCGGCGCGCTCTGAAGGAGCTGCGGGGGCAGCTCGACGACTACCTGCTGCCCCGGCTGGCCGCCATCGACGCGCCGCTGCTGGCGGTGGTCGGCGGCTCCACCGGAGCGGGCAAGTCCACCCTGGTCAACTCGCTGGCGGGCGCGATCGTGACCGAGCCGGGCGTGCTGCGGCCCACCACGCTGGCCCCGACGCTGGTGTGCAATCCCGCGGACTGCGCGTGGTTCACCTCCCCGAACGTCCTCCCCGGGTTGCCCAGGGTGACCGGCGGCGGCCGGGGCGAGCCCGGCACGCTGCGCATCGCCCCCGTGGACATCGTGCCTCCGGGGCTGGCGCTGCTCGACGCCCCCGACATCGACTCGGTCGTCACGGCCAACCGCGAGCTGGCCGCCCAGTTGCTCGCCGCCGCCGACCTGTGGCTGTTCGTCACGACCGCCGCGCGGTACGCCGACGAGGTGCCGTGGAGCTTCCTGCGTCTGGCCAGGGAACGCAGCACGGCGCTCGCGGTCATCCTCCAGCGGGCGCCGGCCGAGGCCCGCGATCCCGTCGCCGCCGATCTCACCCGGTTGCTCGGCGAGAACGGCTTGGCGGGCACGCCGCTGTTCACCATCCCCGAGCTGGAGCTGCCGTCGGAGCGGGCCCGGTTGCCCGCGCCCGTCGTGCAACCGGTCGCCACCTGGCTTGCCGGCCTGTCCGCCGACGCCAAAGCCCGGGCCGAGGTCGTACGGCGGACCCTGACCGGCGCGTTGGACAGCCTGGTGACCCGGGTGCCCGACCTGGCCGATCGGGTGGAGCGCCAGCGGGCCGGGATCCGCGAGCTGCGCGCGATCGCGGAGCGGGCGTACGACGTGGCGATGTCCGTGTTCGACGAAGGCATGCGGGACGGCACCCTGCTGCGCGGGGAGGTGCTGGCGCGCTGGCAGGACTTCGTCGGCACCGGCGATCTCATGCGGGCCCTGGAATCGCGCGTCGGCCGGCTGCGCGACCGGCTGGTCGCGATGATCCGGGGCCGCCCGGGGTCCGGCAGGGAGCTGCGGGTGGCGCTGGAGAGCGGGGTCGAGTCCCTGATCAGGTCCGCCGCCGACGGTGCGGCGGAACGGGCCGTGGAAGCGTGGCTGGCCCTGCCCGCCGGGCGTGACCTGCTGGAAAGGTCCGGCGTCGCGGTCGCCGGGCGGCTCGGCCGCGCCTCCGCCGAGCTTCCCCGCCGTGCGGGCGAGGCCGTACGCGCCTGGCAGGGGCACGTCCTCGACCTCGTACGCTCCGAGGGCGCCGACCGGCGGACGCTGGCGCGGGCCGCGTCGTTCGGCGTGAACAGCCTCGGGGTGCTGATAATGCTGGCGGTCTTCTCCTCCACCGGCGGGATCACCGGAATCGAGCTCGGCATCGCGGGCGGCACCGGCGTGGTGAGCCAGAAGCTGCTGGAAGCCGTCTTCGGCGACCAGGCCGTCCGCGCGCTGACCCAGGAGGCCCGCATCGACCTGCGCCGCCGGGTCAGGGAGCTGTGCGACGGGGAGCAGGGCCGGTTCACCGCACTGGTCGAGGGTCTCGGCCCGGCTCCGGAGACGGCCACGCGGCTGCGGGAGGCCGCCAAGGCCGTACAGGAGAGGGGAGCCCTGTGAAGCTCCTGCGCGGGAAGGCGGAGGTGCCGCTGGACGACCGGGTGGAGGCGCTCGCGGAGGCGGCCGGCCTCGCCGAGGACCGGCTCGACCGGGCCGCCGTGGAGCGGGCGCGGGCCGTGGTCGCCCGGGTCGGCGTACGGCGCGGGCTGTCGGTGGAGCACACGGCCGTCGCGCTCGCCGGGTCGACGGGGAGCGGGAAGTCGTCGTTGTTCAACGTCTTGGCGGGGGCCGAGCTGGCCGCCGTGGGGGTGACCCGGCCCACGACGTCGAAGTCCCAGGCGGCGTTGTGGGGCGAGGAGGGCTCGGGCCCGCTGCTCGACTGGCTGGACGTGCCGTTGCGGCACACCGTCGGCGAAGAGGCGCCGGGGCTGATCCTGCTCGACCTGCCCGACCACGACTCGATCGAGCTGTCCCACCACATGGAGGTGGACCGCCTGGTCGCCGCGGTCGACCTGCTGGTCTGGGTGCTCGACCCGCAGAAGTACGCCGACGCGGCCGTGCACGAGCGCTACCTGCGTCCGCTCGCCCGGCACCGGGACGTCATGGTCGTCGTGCTGAACCAGGTCGACCGGCTGCCCGGGCCCGCCGTGGGGCGGTGCCTGGACGATCTGCGTACGCTGCTCGCGATCGACGGGCTGGAGGGTGTGCCCGTCGTGGCGGTGTCCGCGCGCACCGGGCAGGGCGTGCCGGAGCTGCGGGCGCTGCTCGACCGCGAGGTGTCCCGGCGGCGTGCCTGGGCGCGGCGGCTCGCCGCCGACGTGGCGTCGGCCGCCCTGGCCCTGTGGACGGCCACCGGCCCGGGGGACCGGAGCGCGGACGGGCGAGGCGGCGGCGAAGAAGCGGCCGTAGGTCCGCCGCGGGCCGCATGGGAGGGTCTCACGGTGGAGTCCCAGGCTCCCCGTACGCCGGTCGAGGTGCCCGAGGTGTCGGCCGGCCGGACGCTGACGCGGGCGCTGGAGCGGGCGGCGGCCGTACCGCTCGTGCTGGAGGCCGTCGCCCGGGCGCACGTGCACCGGTCGGTCGCCGCGACGGGGTGGCCGGTGACCCGCTGGGTGCGCAGGCTGCGCCCCGACCCGCTGCGCCGCCTCCACCTGGCTCCCGGCAGCCGTTCCTCGCTGCCCGTGTCGTCGATGGTCGAGGTCAGCGCCGTGGACAACGCGCTGCGCGACGTCGGGGTGCGGGCGGCGGCGCCGGTGCCGGAGCCGTGGGCGACGTCCGTGCGGCACGCCGCCAGGTCGCGGTCGGCCGAACTCGCCGACGCGCTGGACCGCACGGTGGCCGCCGCCACCTCAGGCGGCGTCTCCCGGCCGCCCCGCTGGTGGCGCGCGGCGGGGACCGTGCAGTGGCTGCTGGTCGCGGCGATGGCGGCCGGGGCGGTCTGGCTGCTCGTACGGTTCCTGCTCGGCTACCTGATGCTGCCCGAGCCGCCCACGCCCACGGCCGGCGAGGTGCCGTGGCCGACCCTGCTGCTCGTCGGCGGAGCGCTGGCCGGGGTCCTGGTCGCGCTGCTATGCCGGGTGTTCGCCTGGATGGGCGGGCGGCGCAGGGCCCGCAGAGCCGCCAGGGCGCTGCGGGCCGGGATCGAACGGGTCGCCGCCGACCTGATCGTCGCCCCCACCAAACAGGAGCTCGCCCGCTACGCTCGGTTCGCCGACCGGGTCGCCGTCGCCGCGTCCTGAGCGGTCCCGGCGGGTGAGACCGGGCGCTACGCGTGCTCGTCCGGGCGTACGGCGGGCGCCGGGTCGGAGGCCGGGGCGCCGTCGGCGCCGAGGTCGGCGCGGCGGGCCTCGATCTGGCGCGGCCCCATCTCGCTGTCCTCGGCCGCCGCCTTGGCCTCCGCGGCGGCCCGCTCGGCCTCGGCGACCGCCTCGCTGCCCGCCGTCTGCCGTCCGTGCTCGGTGCCGTCCGGCACGGTGGCCCGGCTGGCGGGCAGCGACTCCGTGAACGCCTTCGACAGCGCCTGGAGCGCCGAGGTGACCTCGCTCGGGATCACCCACATCGTGTTGCCCTGGCCCTGCGCGAGCTGGGGCAGCACCTGGAGGTACTGGTAGGCGAGCAGCTTGGGGTCGGGGTCGTTGCGGTGGACGGCCTGGAACACCTCGTCGATCGCCTGCGACTGGCCCTGGGCCTTGAGGATCTGCGCGGTGCGCTCGCCCTCGGCGCGCAGGATCGCGCTCTGCTTCTCACCCTCGGCCGTGAGGATCTGCGCCTGCCGCTGGCCCTCGGCGGTGAGGATCGCCGCGCGCTTGTCCCGCTCGGCGCGCATCTGCTTCTCCATGGCGTCCTTGATGGTCTTCGGCGGGTCGATCGCCTTGATCTCGACCCGGTTGACCCGGATGCCCCACTTGCCGGTGGCCTCGTCGAGCACGCCGCGGAGCTGGCTGTTGATCATGTCGCGGGAGGTGAGCGTCTTCTCCAGGTCCATGCCGCCGACCACGTTGCGCAGCGTCGTCACGGTGAGCTGCTCGACGCCCTGGATGAAGTTGGCGATCTCGTACTCCGCCGCACGCGGGTCGGTCACCTGGAAGTACAGCACCGTGTCGATGTCCACGACGAGGTTGTCCTCGGTGATGACCGGCTGCGGCTTGAACGACACCACCTGCTCACGCAGGTCCAGCAGCGGACGGACCCGGTCGATGAACGGGATGACGAAGTTCAGGCCGGGGCCCAATGTGCGGTAATACCTGCCCAGGCGCTCGACGTTGCCGGCTCTGGCCTGCGGCACGATCCGGACCGCCCGCAACACCGTCAAGATCACGAAGAACGCGATGACGATTCCGGCGATCAGTGCTCCGTCCATGCTCACTCCCGGGGATAGACGAGGGCGGTGGCGCCCTCGATCTCTATGACATCCACCGTGGCCCCCGGAGGGATCACGAGTGTCTCGTCGTACGCGCGGGCCGACCACTCCTCGCCGCCGATGCGCACCCGGCCGTCCCGCGCGGTGACCTCCTTGGTCACGTACGCGGACTTGCCGACGAGCGCGGAGACCCCGAAACGCCGCGGCGGGGGCTGCTTGAGGTGCCGCAGAGCGATTGGACGCACTCCGGCGAGGCCGGCGGTGGAGGCGACGACGAAGACGATGACCTGGAGGGCGGGCGGCACCCCGACGGCCGCGATCACGGTCGTGAGCAGGGCCGCGATGGACAGCAAACCCAGCGCCGCGGTCAGCGTGAAGATTTCCGCCACGCCCAGCACCGCCGCGAGGATGAGCCACACGATCCAGGGGTCCATTGCCGCCTCCATAGCAATGAACGAACGCCGTTCGGGCCGGGTTCCTTCTTCTTCCAACCTAACCCTTGCGGCCCGGCCGTCCAGGAGCCGCCGGGGTCGCAGGCACCGATGCTCCCGGACGGTCGCCCCACCTCGCCCGGACGCCGGGGTCGCGGACGACGGCGGTCGCCTCGCCGCGGAATTTCAGAATAATCGCCCTGCCGGTGATGCTCTTGCTATCGGAAATTCGGGCTGTTGCGCAACGTCGATGCGGTCGGAATGGGTTTACCCGGCTGCCTTTTCCCCGTGACGGCGCCGCTTCGGGAATCGCCGAGGTCGCTGCAACCGCGCCGGGATCAGGCGGTTGACGGACAGGTGGAGGGGAAGACGGGGAGCGGCCGTGGCGCACGCCGCTCGTCGAGGACTACCGCACATGTCCGGGACTCAGGGGTTCAGCCCGGGGCCGGCCGTGTTCCGTTCGGGGATGTCACCGGGAGGCGGCGGTGACCCGGAACTCGTTGCCTTCGGGGTCGGCCATCAGGATGTGGTCGTCGAAGGCCGCCAGGATCGTGCCGCCGGCGCGCACCAGCCGGGCCGCCTCCGTCCTGATGCGCTCCCACCGGTCGGCGGCCGTGCCGTCCGCCGACACGCGGACGTCGATGTGGAGCCGGTTTTCCCCCGTCTTCCGTTCCGGGACGCGGAGGATGGACAGCCGGGGGCCGACCCCCTCCGGGTCGCGCAGGCAGGCCGCGTCGTCGTCGGCGCCTCCGGCCGGCAGGTCGAGCCGCGCGGAGGACTCCTCACTGGTCGCGTAACGGGCGGCAGGGACCTCGTCGACGTACCCGAGCGCCGTCTTCCAGAACTCGGCGAGGAGACGCGCGTTCTCGCAGTAAAGGGTCAGATCGATTGCTACTGCCATGCCTCGACGGTAATGCAGGCGGCTGACTCGAACGCGAACACGCCTGTCAAGAGGCGGCGGAAGGGCCCCGCGGCGCCGGTCGGCTCCGGCGCGGTGCGCGGAGGCCGGCCGGCGGCGGGTGTCGTGGAGGACTATCCGTCCACGACGGCGCCGAGACCGGTGAGCAGTTCGAAGAAGTTCGGGCAGGTCTTGTTGACGCAGAAGGGATGGTCGAGCGAGACGCCGTTCCCGCCCAGCCCGATGACCGAGCAGGCCATCGCGACCCGGTGGTCGTCGCGCGTGCCCACCTCGGCGAAGCCCGGCGTCGAGGGCCAGATCTTCCAGCCGTCGCGCCTCTCCTCGACGCGGACGCCCAGTGCCCGCAGCGCCTCGGTCATCGCCGAGACGCGGTCGCACTCGTGGTGACGGATGTGCTCGACCCCCGTGATCTCCACGGGAGCGTCCGCGAAGACGGAGACGGCCGCGGTGGTGAGGGCGACGTCGGAGCAGTCGTTGAGGTCCAGTGTGTGCCCGCCGCGCAGGGGGCCTTCGGGCCCCGTGACGCGGACGCCCCGCTCGCCGTTCCAGTGCACCGTGCATCCGAACGTTTCGAGGATGCTCAGGAATCGCGTGTCGGGCTGCCTGCTGTTCCTGGAGAGGTTGGGCAGCTCGACGGTTCCGCCGGTCACCGCCGGGAGGGCGGCGAAATACGACGCCGTCGAGGCGTCGGCCTCGACGTCGATGGACGCTCCGGTGTAGGCGCCGGGCAGGACCTTGAGCCGATTCCAGCCGTCGGTCACCTCCACCTCCGCGCCGAACAGCCGCATGCAGTCGATCGTCATGCCCACGTACTCGGACTGCACGATCTCCCCGTCGGTGGTGATGGTCAGCGGCTCGGGAAGCAGCGGAGCGGCGAGCAGGAGCCCGCTCAGGTACTGGCTCGACACGCTGCCGTCCACCTCGACGTCGAACCTGCGCACGGCGTCGCCGCGCACTCGGAGGGGGTAGTGGTCGGCCGCGCCCAGACAGGTCACCGTGTCGCCGAGCCACGACAGGGCCCGGATCAGCCCGCCCATCGGGCGCTTGGTCATCTGCTCGCTCGCGGTCAGTTCCCACTCACCGGCCTCGCCGAACGCGAGGACGCAGGGCAGGAACCGGGCGATCGTTCCCGCGGAGCCGACGTCGATCGATGCCCCGGTGACGGGCCGTCGGCGCCCGATGCCCCTGATCGTGATGGAGTCCGGGGTGGTGCGGACCTCGCATCCCAGCGCCTCCGCGGCTTTCACCCCCTGATAGGTGTCATCGCTGAAAAGGGGATCGCGAATGACGGAAGTCGCCTCGCCGCATATGGCCAGAATAATCGCTCTGTTGGTGATGCTCTTACTGCCGGGAATACGTGCCGTTCCGTTCACCGCACGTCCCAGGCGGTTGACGACTATGCGGTCGGAATGCGGGTTCATCAGGCCGTCCTTTCCACAGCAGCGCACACCTCGAAATCGTCCAGGTCACTTTAGCCCAGCGGAGCATCGGGCGTCTTTGCGAAAAGCGCCCGGCCCGGTCATGTCCGGCGCACGAACTCGATGGCGCCGATAAGGAGCACGAGCATCAAAGTTCCCGTGCCGAGCACGCCGAGCCCGGCGGCGAACACGGGTGACAGCCACGCGGACACCCCACCCCCCAGAAGCTGGAGCGAGCCGAAGAAGGACGCGGAGATGCCCGCGGCGGCGCCGGAGAGCCCGAGGGCGCGGGCCATCAGGGCCGGGAGGAGGATGCCCTGCAGCACGCCGTACACCACGGCGCAGGCCAGCACGGCCATGAGCCACCCTTGCCGTAGGAAGAACAACGACGCGGTGACGCAGCAGATCTGGGACACCATGCCCGCCAGCGCGGCGCGTCGCGAGCCGAGGCCCGGCCGTACGCTCGCGATGAGGGCGCCGGCGATGAACATCGGCGTCATCGCGCTGATCAGGATGCCCACCTGAGTGGGACCAAGACCGGCCACCTGCCGGCCGAGCCCGGGAACGCCCACCGTGAAGGCATTCAGCGCGCCGAAGTGGCAGCCTCCCGCGATGCTTCCCAGGAGGAGCTGCCGATCACGCAGGCAGCGGAGGTACTGCGAGAAGCGGACGGGCTTGCGGTCGGCGTCGGCGCTCAGCGTCCAGGTCAGCAACGGCGGCAACACCGACGCCGCGACGAGCGTGAACGCGAAGGGCGCCCGCCACCCGAGCCAGTCGGTGAGCGCGCCGCCCGTGGTCGGCGTGAGGGTCGGCACCACGGCGATCCAGACCGTCGCCGACGCCATCGCCCGCCCGAGCGCCTCCCCGTCGAACCGGTCCCGAAGGACCGCTCGGGAGTTCACCAGGCACGACGAGAACCCGGCGGCCTGCATGATCCTGCCGAGGACGAGTTGGGTCCCGCCCGCGGAGACGGCGCACAGCGCACTGCCCGCGGCTCCCAGGACGACTCCGGCCATGATGGTCCTTCTCCGGCCCAGACCGTCGCTGACCGGTCCCCATACGAGCTGGCAGATCGCGACCACGACCAGATACACGGCGACGATGCGCTCCCCGCTCGTCCCGGGAAGCTCCCGCTCGATCGTGGGGACCGCGGGGACGCAGATGTACGCGGCCAACTGGGAGAAGGAGGCCAGGAGAACCGAGAGGAGCAGAATCCGGCGAGGTATCACTTAACCGCGCTCGCCGTTCAGCGCCGCCCCGGTGACCCTGCTGAGGTAGCCGAGACGGAGGAAGACCTTCCAGCCGAGGTTCGACACCAGGGAGGCGAGCCTCGGGTGCAGCACGCCCAGGACCTCGAGGGCTCGGCCGAGCGGGACGCCGGCGACAGGCCTGCCTTCCGCGACCGCGCTCAGCACGAGCTCGGCCGCCGCGCTCTCCGACTGCATGGGGGCGTTGCGCAACCGCAGGTTCAGCCTGGTCATCGGCGACTTGACCAGCGGTAGCCGTACCGTTGTGAAGGACACGCCCTTCGACAGCAGCTCGGTGGGCAGGGCGCCGAAGACCTGGTCCAGCGCGCGCTTGGTCGCGGCGTACGGCCCGAAGCCGGGTATGTTCATCTGGGTCGAGATGGAGGACAAAGACGCGATCCGCGCGTCCGCCCGGCCCAGCATGCCGGGAAGGACCGCGCGCATGATCCGCAGGGGCGCGAGAAAGTTGACCTGCGTCATCCGTGACACCTCCCCTAGGTCGACGGACATGTCGAGGAACGACCGGTCGATGGAGACGCCCGCCGAATGGATGAAGACGTCGACGGGGACGCCCGAATCGCCGATCTCACGCAGGGCTCTCGAGATCGACTCATCGTCCAGCAGGTCGCACTCGACGAAACGGACCCGGCCGGCCGCCTCGGCCGGGACGCCGGACAGCGCCTCGTCGAGCTTTTCCTTGTTCCTGCCGAGCACGAGGACCGCGGCGCCGCGATCGAGGACCTTCCGGAAGATCGATCGGCCGATTCCGGAGGTGGCCCCCGTCATGAGCACGTGTTTCCCGCGGAAGAAGCCGTCGGCCTTCTCCCTGGACTCGACGGCGGTCGCGGCCAGCCAGCCGTGCCACAGGCGGGGGGCGTATCGCTCGAACCTGGTCGAGCGGATGCCGAGCGCACGCAGGCGGGCGGCGGTCGCCCGGTTCGTGAACTGGGTCGGCTGATTCAGTTCGTTCAGCAGGAAGGTGGGCAGCCCCGCCTCGGCGAGGATGTCGCGCACGTCGTTTTTGAGGTTCGTGAGGACGCTGTCGTGCCGGGCCCGCTCGGTGAACCACTGGACGAGGTGGCCGGCCCATCCGGCGTTCAGCGACCGTCCGTGCCCGGCCGCTCGGTACACCATGCGCATCAGGTCGTCGGCCCTGGGGACCTCGTCTTCGAAGATGTGGAACACCGAGTGACCGGGCCCGGCGGCGTCGGCCAGGGCGACCGTCGCCCGGGCCGCGTGATCCACCGGGCAGATCGGGATCCGGCCCCACCCGAACGTGGGGAGAGGCATCCCCTTCGGCACGAGACCGGAAATCGCCTTGATCGCCCTGAAGAAGCTGTAGACGCCGTCGTTTTTGAAGTACGTGCCGGTGGCGGCGTCGCCGACCAGGACTCCGTACCGGAACACGCGTGTCGCCGGCACGGACGATTCCAGCACGAGCCGTTCCGCCTGATGTTTGGTGCGGCTGTACTCGTTGTGCCACCTCGTGGCCTCGGGGAGGTGGTCCTCGGTCCAGACGCCGCGGTAGTCGCCGGCGACGGCGACCGTGCTCGCGTGGTTGACGGACACGGCGCCGACGGACTCGGCGAGCCGGAGGACCCGCTCGGTGCCCTCCACGTTCGTCTTCCAGTTGAGGCCGGGGTCGTCGTTCGCGAGGTCGTAGTGCGCCGCGCAGTGGTAGACCGACACCTCGTGGGCTCGCAGCCGGTCGAGAACGTGATCGTCCAGGCCGCAGTTCTCCAGCGTCAGGTCGGCGTCGACGATGACGAGACCATCCGCCGGCACCCGGTTCTCCGCGAGCCATCTCCGGAAAGCGGGCTGCGACGGAGCGCGGACGAGCGCCCACAACGGAGTGCCGGGGTGCGTCGTCCGGAGTTCGAGGATGAGTCGCCTCCCGAGGAACCCGGAGGCACCCGTCACCAGGAACGCCTTCATGCCGTCGGCCTCATTCCGCGTAGGAGATGGTGGAGAAGATCTGATCGAGGATCCTGCGGCGGATCGGGTCGGACCTCAGCGCCTCCACGACGTACGCGTAGTGCCGGGCGCATTCGTCTATCAGGCGAGACTTCTCGCCGGGAGAGAGCACGGCCCGGTTCAGCAGAGCGGACCGGATCGCGCGCAGCGCCTCGCCGTGCTCCGCACCGTCGGGCAGGGCGGCGATCCAGTTCATGACGAACCGCCTGCTCTGGGAGGTGAAACCCTCGGCGGCGGCGAGCGCGAGCAGACAGTGTTCGAGGACGTCTCTGCAGATGAACTCCACCAGGCCGTACGTCTCGGGCGAGGAGGTCCTGGCGTCCTCGAGGGACTCGCGGGCGAGGATCAGGTACTTGATGGACAGATAAAGAGGGAGGGCACGGACGTGGAAGTCCGCCCGGAACTCCTCGATCACGTCCTCGCCGTACAGGACCACGCCGGTGCGAAGCCGGTGCAGGAACCGCAGGCTGTAGTTGTCGATCATCGGCAGCTTCTTGAGCTGACCGCCCATCGCCACCGTTCCGGCCATCTGATCCAGGAGGTCGGCCAGGGATTCGTAGTCCTCACGGCAGATGATCTCGGTGTTGACCTCGACTCCGTCCGCGTACGTGAGGAGTTCCAGCGAGGAACCGGATTCGATCAGGAGCCTCGACGAGGTGTCCACCTCCTCCCTGCCCGAGTAGGTGAGGAAGAGGATGTCGATGTCCGATGAAGCGGTCTGGTATCCCTCGGCCACCGAGCCGACGAGGAGCGCGCCCGTCGTCTCGGTGTCGCCGAGGAGCCTTTTGGCCGCCGCCCGCACGTCGAACCCGGCCTGTGAGAGGAACCGCAGCACGTCGTCCTTGCCGTTGAGGCCGACGAGCCGGTCCGAGGTCTGCTTGAGGCCCTTGGCGTGCTTGTCCGGCACTTATGCCTCCAGGTAGCGTGCGCCCACGTTGAGTTCGATCAGCTTTTCCGTGGCGGGTCCCAGCGCGGCGAACACCACCTCCGCCGCGATGCGGGCGACGGGGTGGTCTCCCATGAAGGCCCGGGTGCCGATCAGTTTCCGGCCTTCCGCCGCGATGAACTCGATCTGCCGGGCAACGCTGTACTTGATCGACGAGACGCTCAGTAGATGCGCCCCGGCCGCCCTCTGGTCGATCGACGGCGCCCGGTACAGATCCTCCGCCGTACGGGAGGCGGACAGCAGCAGCCGGAGCGACGAGGAGTAGGCGATCGCCAGCCTGCCCACGTTGGCCGAGAAGGACTCCGAGCTCATCAGCTTCGAGCCGGACGGCAGCTCCGTCTCGCGCCCGAACCGCTTGACCTCCTGCAGGATTCTGAAAGCGCCGCCCAAGTAGAGGGCCGCGACGCAGAGGTTGTGAGCGATGAGCTGGACGTTGTAGAAGACGTTGAGCCGGACGTCCGGGCCGATCACGTTGTCCTTGGGCACGGTCAGCTTGTTGAAGTGCAGCTTGCGCGTGTCGGCCAGGGCGAGATGCTCTCCGAAGAGCAGGTCTTCGGAGATTCGCAGCGCCGGGTCGGCGAGGTCGGCGACCACGCCCACGAGATTGTTGTCGGCGGTCCGGGTGAGAAAGATCACCTTGTCGGCCTCGGTCGCCAGTGACATGAACGTCGAGTGCCCCTCGACGACGAACGCGTCGTCGATCCGCTCGATCCTGGATCCGGCCGCGCCGATCTTCTTCCCGCCCGCGTGGGACGTGGTGTTCGCGATCAGCAGGCGACGTTCGAAGACCTCGTCCAGGAGCCGTCCGACCACGGCGGACGACGAGTCGTCGTCGCCGAGCAGGCTCCGGGCCAGACCGAAGGCCAGCATCGAGGCCATGTGCTGCGAGACGCCGAGCGCGATGGCCGGGGAGCTCTCGCCCAAACGGTGGAGCGCGGAGACGGTGGTCGCGAAGAGTCCGGCCGGGTCGTCGCGGTGGTGCCTGAGCAGGAACGGCAGATCGCTGGCCCGCAGCGCCGCGTAGAAGGCCGCGGTGTCGCGGGATCGGGCGGCCTCGTCGGCCAGCTTCGCGACCTCGTCCAGCCGCTCCAGCCCGCTTGTCCCGGCGGAGGGGAGGTCTGCGTCGAGCATCATGTGGTGGGTTCTCCTTATGTGTTTTCGGGACCGAAGCGGCGGACCGTTCGGCTTCAGATGAAGTTGCTGTTGCGGAAGACTCCGAGAACGTCGGTCAGCGGCCAGGGGTTTTGGGTGCTCACGTACACCGGCCTGCGCCGGGTGGGACAGAAAGCGCTTTTATGCCGGGTGATGCCGTCGAGGTGGTAGATGCTCCTGCCGTACCTGCGGCTGAGGTCCAGGGCGAGCGTGGTGTACGGGTTGGCGTGTTTGCCGAACTGTCTCCAGCCGAAATCAGGGCACAGCCCCAGGGAGAGGAACTCCCTGCCCTCCTGGCGCAGTACCTCGATGATGTACGCGTGGATGGCGTAGTCGGCGTTCTTGGGAGACGTTTCCAAGCCGCGGTTGATGTTGGAGTGGTACCCGACCAGCGAGCCGTCCCGCCAGATCTCGTCGATCGTGAGGAAGTGGACGAGCCGGCCCTCCGGGTCCCTCATCGCGAAAATCCTCTGGTACCGGTTCCCGCGCATGAACGGGCGGGTGAGGAGCCGGTTCTCCGGCCGGGACCCGCCCTTCCTACTGAGCCAGTCCTGCGAGACGCTGTCGAGTTCCAGCCACGTCCGGTCGTCCAGCTCGGCCTCGAACACCGTGTAGCCCTGGACGTCGCAGCGTCGTACGGCGTTCCTGATGTTCTGCTTCTTCGGTCCATCGAAGCGGTAGCCGTCGAGGTCGATGATCGCTTCCCAGCCGAGGCTGTTGACGAACATGCCCGCGGCGGACAGGACGCGGCAGAACTCCTCTCCCACGTTCAGGAAGACGAGGTTGTCGGAGCAGGCGGCGAGCCGCTGGACGAACCCGGGCCACAGCTCGGGCGGAGCCAGGGGCTCTCCCAGGCACACCCGGGTGCGCCGCCCCGCGTACTCCAGCTCGGAGAACGCGATGACCCCCGCGTCGTCCCCGAGGTAGCTCATGCCGGGCTGGTCGGCGGAGGCGGCCAGGGAAAAGGACCCGAATTTCCTGAGGTAACCGTCGATGTCGTCGATGACGCGCATCACGTCCCCTGTCCGAGACGGAGTTCCCGGCGCCACGTCTCGTGCCGGCGGACGATCGCCTCGGTCGTCGCCGTGAGGGCCCTGAGCTGCTCCCACGTCTGCCCTACGCGCTCGGGATCGAATTTCTTCGCTACGAAGTCGTGGGCCATCAGCGCGTGCGCCGCGCCCCTGGGTTTCGCCGGCAGCGCCTCCGCGTACGTGCGCCCGTTCTCGGTGACCTCCATGAGCGGTGCCCGTGCGGCGGCGTCCGACATCCCGAAGAGCGTGGTCAGCCGATAACGGCCGCCGTCTCCCTCAACCTCGATTTCGACGACGTCGCCGTCGCTCCGGGAGCACCAGGCGGTGTCCATCTCGACGGTCAAGCCCGTCTCCGAGCGCAGGCTCACGCTCGACGCGGTGTCCACGTCGATCCGGTCGAGGTGGACGCTCCCCTCGCCGTACCAGGAGGCCGTATGCGCACCCGGTTCCAGGTGGAACCGCGCCCGTTCGGGGGTGAGCGGCGTCCAGCCGGCCATCGCCATCACGCACTCGAGCAGGTGCCATCCCAGGTCGATGGAAGAGCCGGCGAGCGCGTACTCCGACCGCGTCTGCCAGGGGGAGCTGGGGATGCCGTCCCTTCGGGTCCAGCGAGCCCGCACACGCCTCGGCTCGAACGACGCCCGTGCCCGCACAAGGTCGCGAAACCGCGTGAAATGCGGGTCGTACCAGGTGCTGCAACTGCGCAGCAGGCCGACTCCACCGCGTGCCGCCGCGGCCTCCAGCACCCGCAGGTCGAGGAGAGCGACGCACACGGGCTTCTCGACGACGACCCGCAGGCCGTTTTCGAGCAGCCGGGCGGCGAGGTCGGCATGGCTCGCGTTGGGGGAGGCCACGACGGCGACGTCGTAGCGGTCGAGGTCGTCGAGTGTGTCGTGGTGGTGGAAGCGCACACCCGGGAGGGGGTCGGGCGGACGGGCCCGGTGATCGAAGACGCCGAACGTGTGGAAACCGTCCGCGACCAGGGCGGGCAGCCACAGCCGCCTGGCCGCCCACCCGAACCCGCAGAACAGAGCCGCTCTCACGTCCCGGCTCTCCTCACCGACCGCAGCGCTTCCTCGACGAGCCCGACGAGGCGGACCTGGTCGTCGAAGGGGGACAGCAGCACCCTGTGGTGGAGGCTGAACCCGGTTGCGCCGATCTCCACCGCGTTGGGGCATCGCTGCCGCAGCTCCTCCGGGGACACCCCGGGCTCGGGCGCCCTCCAGTACGCCTCCAGCTCGAACAGCGGCGGGTACACCCGGTTCACCGGCACGCCGCATCGCTGGAGGCTCTGAACGAGCCGGTCGCGAGCGTTCGCGTCCGCTCCGGGATAGGAAAGGCGGGCCTGGATGAGGTAGTTCGAGACCTCGCAGTCGAAATCGGGGACCCGCTGGAGCGTCAGGCCCTCGATTTCAGCCAGGCGCTCGCGTAAGAATTGGGCGCTCTTGGCCCGTTCCCCGGCGAGCGGGCGGAACCTGTCGAGCTGGCAGCAAAGCAGCGCGCCCGTCAGCTCGGGCATGCGGAAGTTGCTGGAGACCACCTCGTGGAGGTAGCGGTTGTCGCCCGGCATGCGGCCGCAGTTTTGCAGCAGCAGCGAACGCCGGAAGGTCTCCTCGTCGTGGAATGCGACCGCTCCGCCCTCGCCACCCGGCAGCAGCTTGGCGTGCTGGAAGCTGTAACACACGACACCGTCGAAGGCGGCGAGAGCACGGCCGCGGACTTTGATGCCGGGTCCGTGCGCGGCGTCCTGGACGACGGCGAGTCCCCTGGCACGCGCATCGCTCGCGAGCCGGTCCATGTCGACCGGCATCCCGCCGAAGTGGACCGGCATCACGGCGGTGACGGGAGGCCCGTCGGCGCGGTCCGGTGGAAGCGGCAACGCCAGGTTCCACGACTCGGCGTCCACGTCGGCGACCACGGGTACGGCACCGTGCCGCTGCACCGACGAGAGCGTCGAATAGAAGGTGAGCGCGGGCAGGATCACGCCCTCCCCGGGTCCGGCCGCGCCGGCGAGCAGCGCGAGCTCCAGCGCCTGCGTGCCGTTGGTGACGCCGATCACGTGCGCGGCGCCCTCCAGTTCACCGAACCGCTCTTCGAACCGGCCGACCCACTGCCCCTCGTTGCGCCACCACTTGCCGCTCCGTACGACGGCGGCGACGGCGGCCACCTCGCGCTCGTCGAATCTGGGCCATGCCACGGCGTCAAATCGCATCGGCGCTCCCGAATACCGATGTGCGGTGAGCGATGCGGGCCGCCGCACCGTCCGCCGACTCGTCGTCCACGGGCACCACAAGGTCCGCCAACTCGTATTCCTTCTTTCGCCGTCGGAGGAGGTCGTCCAGCTCGGATCGCAGATCGCCGGACCCGAACATCACCCGGTTCCGGCCCTTGTTCCGCTCGACCAGGCGGTCCAATGAGCAGCGGAGATACACCGAGATGTGCCTTCCGCTGATCCGGTCCCGGACCTCCCGGTCCATCCACGCGCCGCCGCCGAGGGCGAGCACGCCGTCCCGATGCGTGTCGGCCAGTGCGATGACCAGGCGGCTCTCCAGCGCCCGGAACCGGCGCCACTCCCGATCGGAGGGGCATGGGCCGAGCAGGTCGCCGTACTCGCGCAGGAGGATCTCGTCGGTGTCGAAGACCGGCAGGTCGGCCAACCGGCCGAGGGCCCTGCCCACGGTGGTTTTGCCGCACCCCGGCATGCCGGTCAGCACGATCACGCCCCGATCTCCGTACGGACCCGGTCCGCCAGCACGGCCACCGGTTGCCGGCCGTCCAGGAACGTGACGGCGTGCGGGTGCTCGGCCAGCACGCGGTGGTGCCGTTCTGCCATGTCCCGCAGCGCGTTCCTCGTGCCCTCCGCTCCGAGCATCCGCGGCATCCAGTCGTCGCGGCCGGCAAGACGGGCGAGGGCGGTCTCCGCAGGCACATCGATGTAGAAGACCCTGTCCGGGATCGGGAACCGGGAGAGCAGGTAGTCGAAGAGACCCCGGTCGGAGGTGATTTGATCCTGGTACAGCGCGAACAGGGGGAACCAGCGGTCGAACAGCAGGATCTTCGGGATGCCCGCGTCGCCCTCGACGCAAGCGAGCTGCACCAAGCCGTCGATCAAGTAGGTCTGCTGGCGGAACTCGTCCTCGAACTGGGTGCGGATGGCGATGGAAGGGTCTTCCGACCCGTCCCGGCCGGCGTGCTCCTTGAACATCCGCAGGCTCGCCGAGGCCAGTCTCCGCAGGCCGACCATGCCGGGAAGCGAGTCGGCGACGGCCCGGGCCAGCGTGGATTTGCCCGCGCCGTCGACCCCCTCGATCGCGATGATGGAAGCGGCGGGCCCATTGGTGGTCCGGCGGGCATGCGCCCTCGGCCCGCCTGCGCCGTGCTCCGGCAGCATGCTCTCGAGGTGGTTCACCACCTCGTGCGCGAGCTCTTCCGGCCCGCGGCCCGCGGTATCGATCACGACGCATCTCGCGTCCCCGCGGAAGATCTCGTCGTACCGTGACTGCAGGTCGCCGAGGAAGCCGGGCAGCCGGGAGGCCGGCATCTGCCCGGCCAGCCAGTCGCCGTCCGCGATCAGGCGGTCGGCGCAGACCGCCGGGTCCCCGCGGAACAGGAAGACGACGTCGAGGGCGGGCAGCCGGTCGCGCAGGAAGCGGCAGCGGCCGTCGAACTCGTCGTCGCCGTCCGAGTAGGCGAGGTAGGTCTGCCACCAGCGGTCATACAGGACGACGTCGAACGAATTGTGGTGGTCACGCAGGTACTCCGCCCGCACGACGCCCTCGGTCAGGAACACCTGCGTCTTCGTGCGGCGGCTGACGGCGGTCCAGTACGCCTGGGGGGCGCCGAGCACATCGCGTCCGAAACCCTTGAGGAGACCGAGGGTGACCGGCGCCATCGTGTCCACCAGCACGCTGTGCCGTTGAGCGAGCAGGCGCCGCACGTGGGCGAGGACGGTGCTCTTGCCGACTCCGTCGATGCCTTCGGCGGCCACTCGCATCGCATCAGTCCGTTCTTCGGGCATCGCTGTTCCTCAGTCGCCTGGCGATGATGAGAGCTCCGGTGAGCGGGCCGTGGACGCCCGCGTCCGACAGGCGCAGGGTCGGCGCCCACGGCGACGCGCCGACCGCCGGGAGTACGTCGTCGAGGAGCGCGGCGGCCTTCGCCCGGTCCTCGGAGAAGAACCGGCCGCCGAGCGAGATCGTGCAGGCGGGGAAGACGCGGGAAAGGGTCGCCACGAGGCGTGCGAGGTTCGCGGTGAACTCGTCGCGCCCGGCCCGGCCTTCGCGCCAGGCTATCCAGACGGTCTGGAAGCACCCGCGCAGCCCGCAGGAGCAGTGGGCGCCGCCGGGGTCCGTCGGGATGTGCCCGAGCTCCGAGTTCAGCGGACCCAGCCGCACGATGTCGTGGTCGCGCACGATCCCGCCGGCGACGCCGGTGCCGAAGTACAGGGAGATGTAATACGCGCCCGGCCGCCCGCCGGCGTCCGCCAGGGCGATGGCGTCGCCGTCCCCCACTGTCGCAGGGCGGCTTCCCAGCACGTCCTGCACCGCCGTCAGCAGGGGGAATCCCCGCCAGTGCGGCCTGTTCGGCCACGACTCCACCACTCCGTCGCCGGAGAGGCTCGGTGCCGCGCACAGGACGGGAACGCCGCCGTACGTCGAGGCGTCGTCCGCGAGGGCTCGTGCGATCACCTCGAACTCGCGGACGGTGTCGCCGTAGACGGGGAGCGGGAGGCTGGTGACCCGGCCGGGCACGCCGGTCCTCGACAGGCAGTAGGCGAACTTGCTCGCACCGAGGTCGAGGGCGAGCAGAGCATCGGACGGTGCGGGCCTCATGCCTATGCCCTCCCCGCTGCCAGCCTCCGGCTCACCGCGTCGAGTGCGAGGTGGTAGCCGTCCAGGCCGAGGCCGCAGATGAACCCGTCCATCACGCCGGCGAGCACCGACGAGTGCCGGAAGCTCTCCCGGGCGAAGACCTGGCTGATGTGCACCTCGATCTTCAGGCCCCGGAAGTCCTCCAGGCAGTCGCGCAGGCACCAGCCGCTCATCATCAGTGCGCCCGGATTGAGGATCAGGCACTTCGCGTCGCGGTGGGCGTCGACGAACCTGATGATCTCTCCCTCGACGTCGGACTGGAAGCAGCAGAGCTCGGCGCCGAGGCCGCCGGCACGACGGCGGAGCGACTCCTCCAGCTCCGGCAGGGTCGTGTTGCCGTACACCTCCGGGCGGCGGCTGCCGAGACGACCGAGGTTCGGCCCGTGAACCAGCAGAATGCGAGGTGTCACCGCCGGCCCCGCAGAACACGGATGATGTCGCCGCTGTCGGTGAAGGGCCGGTATCCCCGCTCCTGGCGGAGCAGTTTCGGCTGACTCGGCCACTCCACACCGAGGAAGTTGACGCCGGCCTCGCGCGCGCAGCGTCTGTCGAGGGGTGCGTCGCCGATGTAGTAGGTGGCCGCGGCGCGGCTGCCCGTCACTTCGATCAGGTGGCGTAGCCCCTCGGGGTTCGGTTTGCCGGCGAACGGATCATCGCCGCACACCAGCAGAGGAAAGTGGTGAGAGAGCCCGAAGTGCCGCAGGAGCTCCGTGGCGCGGACGCGGTCCTTCCCGGTCAGGACGGCAAGCGTGACGCCGGCCTCGGCGAGGAACCGGATGAGGTGAAGGGCTTCGGCGAAGACCCTCACGTCATGTATCCGCTTGCGGCTCTCCTGGATGAACAGCTCGGGCAGCTCGGACGGCCACCCCAGCTCCCGGGAGATCTCCGGGAACGGCCTGCCCTGGTGGCGGCGCAGATCCTCTATGGGTACGGCGCGGCAATCGGGCCGGGCTTTCAGGAACGCGGCGCGGAACGCGTGTTCCATGGCGGTATGCGTGTCGAAGATGGTGCCGTCGAGATCGAAGACGACGAGATCACAGGGGATTTCCGTCACCGTGGGAGACGGCTCGGCGACGGCCCTCATCCCTTGACCTCGTACATGAGAATCGGCATGGCCTCGCTGATCGGGTATCTCCGGGTGATCCGCTCGAAGAGGTCGGCGACCTCGTCTCCCCCCTCCATGCCGGTCCCGGCCCGCAGGAACGCGGCGAGGAGACGCTCAAGCTCCGCCGCGCGGTCGAAGGGCAGGTTTCCGTCGGGTTCCTGTACGAACGAGACGACCTGACGGAGGCTGGCCAGCATGGTCGCGTTGACGTCCCGGTCGGCGAATAGGTGCTCCCGGTTGCGCGGGTCGAACGGGTTCTCCTGATCGGCCGCCTGCCGGCAGACCTCCCGCGCGACCACGTCGGCGATCACGGGGGCCATCAGGACGCCGTTCCGGTAGGTGCCGGTCGCGACGAAGACGTTGGGGTGGGCGGTCTGCCCGAAGAAGGGGTAGCCATCCGAGGAGATGGGCCGGTAACCGGCACGGCACTCCACGACGCTCGCGGTCCGCAGGTGGACGTTGATCTCGTTGGCGAGCGAGTGGCATATCGAGTGCAGCTCGCCGAGGCTCGGCATCGGGCGCCCGAAGTCCACGACCTCCAGGCGGTTCGTCGCGCCGAGGTAGGTGCGGCCGTCCCCCAGCGGGACGACGTGGCTGCCGCACGCGAAATCGCGGTTGGGCGTTCGCATCACGCCGGGGAACTCGATCGGGCTGCGCACCACGATGCTGACGCCCCGGCCGCCGAGGAGGGTGGGAGTGCCGTGCTGCCCGGGCACCCCCAGCTGGTCGAGCAGGTTCGCGGACTCGACACCCGCCGCCACGACGACGTCGTCTGCCGTGTGGCGCTCCCCGTCCGCCGTGACCGCGGTGGGCCGGTCGCCGTCCAGCCGGAGCGAGGTGACCGGGCTGTCGACCACGGAGACGGCCGCTCGGCGCGCAAGAGCGCCGTCCAAGGTCGCCAGGAGTACGCCGCTGTCGATGTACCCCTCATTGGGCAGCGACAGGACCTTAACCGCTCGTGACAACCGATGCGGTAGCAGTCCTGCGACGTCCCGGGGGTCGACCCATTCGTTGGGCTCGCCGTACTTGTCGGCCTGCGTCTGGATGTACTCGATGTTCTCGAGATCCATGAGGCCGTTGTTGGAGGCGACGATATAGGTGCCACGCCGTACGCGGCCCAGGCGGTCGCCTCCGTCGGAGATCTCCTCGAACCACGCCTCCCATGACCGGCCGGACCGGATGCGCAACTCGGCCTCATGGTGGTCCGCGATGCCGGACCTGTCCTTGGTGAATTCGGCGAAGGAGCCGAGCATGGCTCCCGACGCGTGAGTCGCGCTGACGTTGAGCAAGTCCCTCGGTGCGAAAAGCGTGACGCTTTTCCCGAGCTTGCTCAGAGCCAAGGCGGTAGCCTTTGCGATCACGCCTGCGCCGATTACGAGAACGTCGGAGCTGCGGCCGGCCACGGTCCACTCCCTTCAAGGCGACTTCATCGCTCGTAGCGGTATGTCGACGGCATTCCTGCCAGGAACGACGATGTCCCCCGGGGCGCGTTCATCGACGGGCGACGCCCTGCCTGGATCGAGTCGCGGGCGCGCGATGTTTCCGGTGTCCCTTACGTCAAGTGCAACTCGATGTTGCACCATATCAATGCGACGCGCCCGGCCACGGAAAACGAGATGCTCCGTGGCGAAACAAGGCCGTCGTACGGGTCTGGGGCGCCGGTTCCCGGCGGCGGTGACTGCCGGTGTTCCTATCGCTCCCGTTTCCACCGATGTAATTCATCGATTGGAAGATCTCGTCGGCGGAAATGCTCACCTTAAGGTCGAATATGCGTGAGCACTCCTGGGTTCGGTGCCACCCTGAACTTCCCCCTGCCGCAAGACCGACACGATTATGGAAGGCTGCCGACGGCGGTGTCAAGGTTTGTGTCACTTGACAGAGATAGGCAAATGATGGCCCTATGCGGCCTATTTTGGTCGCGTATGCCGACGGAATTTTCGCTGGCCCGCGCGCGGTGACCGATTGGACGCCGATTTTGGACCTTGTGGTGCCGTGATTATGGATTGCCCGCTCCGGAGTCGTCGCCTCACCATATAATTTGTCCCGCCGACCCGGAAATCACGGAAAATTGCGGCCGGACGGGCGGGGCGACCGGAGGGAACGGTCACGCGGGCCGGAGGGCGCTGCCGGCGAGCCATTCCGGCCAGGAGAGCTGCCAGTAGCCCCAGCCGTTGTTCCACTCCAGCTTGCGTGTGGTGCCGGTGACGATGACGGGGTCGCCGCGCAGGGCGTGCTCGTAGAACCATCGCGCCTGGTCGGGGCGGGCGTTCACGCAGCCGTGGCTCACGTTGACCCTGCCCTGGGCCCACACGTTGTCCAGCGCGTGGACGTATTCGCCGCTGTTGGAGATGCGTACGGCATAGCCGATCAGCATGTCGTAGTAGCCGGGGTCGCCCTTGTGACGGCCCGGCGAGACCATGCGGACGGGATTGCCCTTGTCCATCGTCAGGTGGATCCCGCTCGTGGTCGTGTACTCCCTGGTGGTCGCCATGCCCGCGCTGATCGGCATGCGCCGGACCACCTTGCCGTCCTGCCGCACCACCATCTGGTGGGTGCGGGTGTCGACCGTGCTGACCATGGCCCGCCCCACGGTGAACGCCACGCTCCGGTCGGCGGCGCCGTACGTGCCGGGGGCGGCGCGGACGCCGGCGAGATGGGCGGTGAAGCGCACGTCGCTGCCGGCCGGCCACATCTCCCGCGGCCGGTAGACGACCTGGGTGGAGCTGATCCAGCGCCAGGCGCCCTCCTCCGGGCCCCGGACCTCGAGCGCCCGCTCGACCGCCGCCCGGTCCTCGACCGGCCGGGTGAACGTCACGATGATCGGCATGCCGATCCCGACGGTCTCCCCGTCGTTCGGGATGACCGAGGCGATGGCCACCTCGCGGCGCGGGGTGAGCGTGCGGAACCTGCCCGCGAGCCGGGAGGTGACCCCCTGCGCGCCCGTGGCGACGGCGTTGACGACGTATTCCGCGCCGGGGCGGAGCGTCCACGACGACCGCCACACCCCGCGGGCGGGGTCGAACGAGCCGGGCACCCGCTCGCGTCCCGTGTACGCCTGCACGCTGGTCAGCCTGCCGCCTTCCGCCCTGACGACCAGGCCCGGCTCCGGCGGGGCGTCCACCGCCCCGGAGGCCGGGGTGATCACGATGCGCGGCGCGGGCGGCACCCGTACGGCGCAGCCCGCGACGAGCGCCGGGACCACCGCGAACAGCACCGCGAGCAGGGTGCGGACGACGGGGAACGCCAGGAGGGCCGTGCGAAGCGCGGTCCTTCCCGCCGGGGCACGTGAGCCGAGCCGGGTCGGCCGATGTCCCACGCCCGGCGCGTGGTCGTCCCGCGACGCGGAGAAGGGGACGCCGCGATCGACGGGCCGGGGCCGCCGGGATCGCGGATGCCGCTCCGGCCCGCCGGGCCGGTCGTCTCGCCGATGATGCTCGGGTAGCTTCACGGCCACCCAAGATAGCTGCACGTGACGACAAGAACACGCTAAGTCGCCGGAATGATCCTCCCCGAGACCTCGCCGAGGCTGATGCCGTGCGAGGTCCACGCGGTGATCGTGACGGTGTCGCCGTCCTCCAGGAAGGTCCGGGTCTCGCCGGGCAGTTTGACCGGCTCCGCGCCGTTCCAGGTCAGCTCGATGAGTGAACCCGGCTGCCCGACCGACGAGACCGTTCCGCTCGCGAACAGGTCGCCGGTGCGCAGGCTCGCGCCGTTCACGGTCATGTGGGCGAGCATCTGGTCGGGCGTCCAGTACATGTCGCGGAACGACGGCGTCGAGACCGTCTCGCCGTTCAGGTCGATGCGGAGGGTGAGGTCGAGCCCCCAGGGCGCTTGCCTGGTGAGGTAGGGAAGGGGTTCGGGGTCCTGCGACCGCCCCTCGACCCTGGCCTCCTCCAGCGCGTCGAGCGGCGTGATCCACGCGGACATCGAGGTGGCGAACGACTTGCCCAGGAAGGGGCCGAGCGGCACGTACTCCCACGACTGGATGTCCCTGGCGCTCCAGTCGTTGACGAGCGCCACCCCGAAGACGTGGTCCTCGAACGCGCCCGCCCGCTCGCCGAGCCGCGTCGGCACCCCGACGACGAAGCCGGCCTCCGCTTCGATGTCCAGCTTCTGCGAGGGCCCGTACGACGGCCGCTGCCCGTACGGCCGCCTGATCGGGGTCCCCGAGACGACGACGGTGCCCGCCCTCCCGTGATGGCCGACCGGCAGATGCCGCCAGTTCTCCTTCAGCGGCTCGCCGTCCGGCCGGAAGATCCGCCCGAGGTTCGACGCGTGCTCGAGCGAGGCGTAGAAGTCCACATAGTCGGCCACCTCGATCGGCAGGTGCAGGGTCACCTCCGACAGCGGGATCAGGTGGTCGCCGGTGGCCGCGGCCTCACGCGCCCGCGCCCGCGTCTCCTGCCAGGCCGTACGGCCCAGGGC
>JADGHC010000261.1 GCA_019689655.1 Microbispora sp. | reverse complement strand
CGCCGAGGGTCGCGACCGGCGATGACACAGTACGCCGAAGGGCCTGGTCACACCCCCGTGACCAGGCCCTTCGGCGTTGTGCACGGCTGTTCATGGGGCCGGCATGCCGCGGGCCGCCCGGTTCATGCGGATTTTGCTCATGGTTGCATTGATCTCTTTACGCGAGTCATGTGATAGTTGACTATCGGGTGGCGATGGGGCCTCGCCCAGCGCCGGTGTCCGCGGGCTCGCGCCCGTTCCCGGCACCGGCCTCCGCGACTCACCGGGCTCGTGGTGAACGACGATCCGCTCTGGAGGCGACATGACCACTGCCGAACCCCGGACCTTCCCCTTCGGCCAGGTGGATCGGCTGGAGGTGGACCCCCTCTTCTCCCGGTTGCGGCAGGAGGAACCGTTGTGCCGGGTCCGGCTGCCGTACGGTGAACCCGCGTGGCTCGCGACCCGCTATGAGGACGTCAAGGTCGTGCTCGGCGACCCGCGGTTCAGCCGGGCCGCGGCGATCGGCCGCGACGAGCCGCGGATGCGGCCCCATCGGTCCCGCCCCGGCACCATCCTCAGCTTCGACCCGCCCGAGCACAGCAGGCTGCGCAGGCTGGTGTCGAAGGCGTTCACCGTACGGCGGGTCGAGGCGCTGCGGCCGCGCGCCCAGCAGATCGCCGACGAGCTCGTCGACGCGATGCTGGCGAAGGGCGCGCCGGCCGACCTCGTCGAAGACTTCGGCCTGCCGCTGCCGATCACGGTCATCTGCGAGCTGCTGGGGGTCCCCGTCGGGGACCGGGCCGACTTCCGCACCTGGTCGGACGCGATGCTGTCCACCACGCGGTTCACCCCGGAAGAGGTGACCAAGTGCATGGGCCTGCTGCGGGAGTACATGGCGGGGCTCATCGCCCAGCGGCGGCAGACCCCGAAGGACGATCTGCTCAGCGCGCTCGTCGCGGCCCGCGACAACGAGGAGCGGCTGTCGGAGGACGAGATGCTGTCGCTGGCCGAGGCGCTGCTGGTCGCCGGCCACGAGACCACGGCCACGCAGATCCCGAACTTCGTCTATGTGCTGCTCACCCACCCCGAGCAGCTCGCCGCGCTGCGCGCGGACCTCGACCTGATTCCCAGGGCGGTCGAAGAGCTGATGCGCTTCGTCCCGCTCGGGGGCGGTGCTTCCATCGCCCGCTACGCGCTGGAGGACGTCGAGCTGGGCGGCGTCACGATACGTGCCGGAGAGCCGGTCGTGGTGAGCCTGGTGTCGGCCAATCGCGACGAGTCCGTCTACACCAACCCCGACGAGCTGGACCTCGGCCGTCAGGAGGCCTCGCACGTGGGGTTCGGGCACGGGGCCCATCACTGCCTCGGCGCCCCGCTCGCCCGGATGGAGCTGCAGGTCGCCCTGCGTACCCTGCTCACCCGGCTGCCGGGACTCCGCTTCGCCGGCTCGGAGGACGACATCGTGTGGAAGACCGGCCTGTCCACGCGGGGGCCCGAGCACATGATGGTCACCTGGGATCGGACCTGACGCCGCCGTCCGGTCGCCGCCGCTAATCGATAGTCGCCTATCGTTTTGGTTATGCTGCGGTGGTGACCACCGAGACCTCGCGGCGGCTTCGCGCCGACGCCGTACGCAACTCCGGGCGGATTCTGCGCGCCGCCCGGGAGGTCTGGGCGGAGCAGGGGCCCGACGCGCTGCTCGAAGACATCGCCCGCCGCGCCGGGGTGGGCATCGCGACGCTCTACCGCCACTTCCCGGACAAGGCGGGGCTGGTTCGAGCCGCCCTCGACCAGAGTTTCGCCGAAAACATCGCTCCCGTCATCGAGCGGGCGCTCGGCGACGACGATCCCCGGCGCGGCCTGGTCGCCGTGCTCGAGGCCGCGATGTCCACGGCGGCCCGCGAACGCAACACCCTGGCCGCCGCCCGGAACACCGGCGCCGTCACCGCGGAGGCCAGCAGCCCCTTCATCGAATCGCTGACCGTGCTGGCCCGGCGCGGGCAGCGGGCCGGCGTGATCCGCGCCGACCTCACGCCCGACGATCTGCCGAGAATCATGGTCATGCTGATGGGCGTGCTGTGGACGATGGACCCCGGCAGCGACGGCTGGCGGCGCTACCTCGCGCTCGTCCTCGACGCCCTGTCCCCGGCGGCGGCGACTCCACTGCCGGCCGCGGTGCCGCTCCGGTCGCCGCGCAAGCGGGCCGGCTGGCCCCTCTGACGCCCGGCGACGCCGGCCGCCGGCCCGGCGAATCGCCACGCGGATAGGCGGCGGTCGGCTGGTGCCGTGACCCGACGGCCGATCACAGTCGTACGGACCGATGCGGGCAAGGTTTACGGCTTCCTGGTCCGCATGTCCCCGCCCCCGATTGCATGATCATGCATTCCGGTGTATATATTCTACTCGTGTCCAAGGTGCTCACTTCTCTGCCTGTCGGCGAGCGTGTCGGGATCGCCTTCTCCGGTGGCCTCGACACTTCGGTAGCGGTCGCGTGGATGCGGGAGAAGGGTGCAGTGCCGTGCACCTACACCGCAGACGTCGGCCAGTACGACGAACCTGACATCGCCTCGGTGCCCGGCCGTGCCACCGCGTACGGCGCGGAGATCGCCCGGCTGGTCGACTGCCGTGAAGCCCTGGTCGAGGAGGGGCTCGCCGCCTTGGCCTGCGGGGCGTTCCACATCAAGTCCGGTGGCCGCACGTACTTCAACACGACCCCGCTCGGGCGGGCCGTCACCGGCACCCTGCTGGTGCGCGCGATGCTCGAGGACGGCGTGCAGATCTGGGGTGACGGCTCCACTTTCAAGGGCAACGACATCGAGCGGTTCTACCGCTACGGCCTGCTCGCCAACCCCTCTCTGCGGATCTACAAGCCGTGGCTGGACGCCGACTTCGTCAACGAGCTCGGCGGCCGCAAGGAGATGTCGGAGTGGCTGCTCGCCCGCGGGCTGCCGTACCGCGACAGCGTGGAGAAGGCCTACTCGACCGACGCGAACATCTGGGGCGCGACGCACGAGGCCAAGTCCCTCGAGCACCTCGACACGAGCATCGAGATCGTCGATCCCATCATGGGCGTCCGCTTCTGGGACCCCGACGTGGAGATCGCCCCGGAGGACGTCACCATCGGCTTCGAGCAGGGACGTCCGGTGACCATCAACGGCAAGGAGTTCCCCTCCGCCGTCGATCTGGTGCTGGAGGCCAACGCCATCGGCGGGCGGCATGGCCTGGGCATGTCCGACCAGATCGAGAACCGGATCATCGAGGCCAAGAGCCGGGGCATCTACGAGGCGCCGGGCATGGCGCTGCTGCACGCGGCCTACGAGCGGCTGGTCAACGCGATCCACAACGAGGACACCCTCGAGGCCTACCACATCGAGGGGCGGCGGCTGGGCAGGCTGCTCTATGAGGGCCGCTGGCTGGACCCGCAGGCGCTGATGCTGCGCGAGTCGCTGCAGCGCTGGGTCGGCATGGCGGTGACCGGCGAGGTGACCCTGCGGCTGCGGCGTGGTGAGGACTACTCCGTGCTGGACACGTCCGGACCGGCGTTCAGCTACCACCCGGACAAGCTCTCCATGGAGCGCACCGAGGACTCCGCCTTCGGGCCGGTCGACCGCATCGGGCAGCTGACGATGCGCAACCTCGACATCGCCGACTCCCGGGCCAAGCTGGAGCAGTACGCCAGGCTCGGCATGGTCGGCAGCCAGCAGCCGGCGTTGATCGGTGCCGCGCAGGCGGCCGCGACCGGGCTGATCGGCGCGATGCCCGAGGGCGGCGCCGAGGCGATCGCCTCCCGGGGAGAAGAGGCCTCCACCGAGGAGGAGCTGCTCGACCAGGCCGCCATGGAGTCCGGCACCGACTGACCCGGCACGACCGGGCCGCCCGGTGTGTCCGGGTGGCCCGGCAGGTGTGATAGACGCACCTCCCGGCTCCGGCGGCAGGACGACGCCGCCGGACCGGTCGCAGTCGTGTGGGTCGGGCTGCCTCCCGGATGGGCCTACGCCACCCACCCGTACGCCTCAGCAGCCGAACGCCGCGCTCGATCCCTGGCCGCACATGGACAGCCATCACCGCGGGCACACCGCGCCGAAAGGCCGGCCACCCATCGGCCGCGTCGCCGACCTCCCCGGGGAGGACACCTAGACGCGGTCGCGGGGATTCAGGATCTCGGTGATCCGGATGAATCCGTCGCTGCCATGGCCCAGCCCGATGGCGCGGCGTGCCCAGCCTTCGGCCGCGCGCATCACACTCGCGTCGATGCCGTGTGCCTCGGAGGTGTGCACGATGTGGGCCATGGACGAAGCCGCCGAGGTGATCGGGTTGCCCTCGCCCGAGAACCCGCCGCTGTCCACTTCCGCAGCCGCCTGCTCGAAGATGGGCGGGAGGATCGCGCCGATGCCCTTGGCGAATGGCGCCAGCTCCCGCGCGGTCACTCCCTCGGCCCGCGCCACCGCCAGCGCGTGCGCGTAGCCCGCCATCGCGGTCCAGAAGACGTCGAGCAGCGCGACGTCGTAGGCCGCCGCGCGGCCGATCTCCGCGCCGAGATAGGTGTGCGTGCCGCCGAGGACCTCCAGCACCGGCCGGTGCCGCCGGTAGAGCTCCTCGGGGCCGCAATGGAGGAACGCCGCGGCTGGAGTGCCTATGGTTGTGGTCGGCGTCATGATCGCGCCATCGAGGTATCCGATGCCGTGCTCGGCCGCCCAGGCCGCGGTATTCCGGGCGCGTTCGGGCGTATCGGCGGTCAGGTTCACGAGCGTGCGCCCCCTGAGCGCGCCGGCGACCGCGTCGCGCCGGATGACGGCGTCCGCCGCGTCGTAGTTCACCACGCAGATCACGATCAGCTCACTCGCGGTGACCGCCGCTTCCGGCGTGGCGGCGCCGTACGCGCCCCGCTCGACCAACTGCCTATCTCTGCCCGGTGTCCGGTTCCAGACCGTGGTCCGGATGCCGGCGTCCAGAAAGGCGCCGGCCAGGGCACGGCCCATCGGCCCCAGGCCGAGCACGGTGATGGAAGACTTTTCGGTGTGCCGGGTCATGTCTCGACTCCTGCATGATGACAGCGCAGCGCTGAACGGGGTGGAAAAGTGACGCGTAGCCGGGCCCGGGACCTGAACGTCTGCGGGGTCACCGCCGCGATCGCCGTGATCGACGGCAAGTGGAAGACGATCCTGCTCTGGCTCCTGGAAACCGCTCCGCGTCGTCCCGGCGAGCTGATCCGGCGGCTGCCGGGCCTCACCGAGAAGGTGCTGACTCAGACGCTCCGGGAGATGGAGGCCGACGGACTGGTACACCGCGAGGTGTACGACGGTCGTCCGTTGAAGACCGTGTATTCACTGACCGACTTCGGCCGTGAGCTGTCCGAGGCGCTGGCGCCGCTGTCCGACTGGGGACATCGCCGCCTGGAGAAGCTCGCCCTGGAGCAGGCGGCCCGAAAAGAGCAGACGGGGGAGGAACGGGCAGGGCCCCAGCCGGTCTCCTGAAACACCACCGGCACCCCCGTTCCTCCTGATATCCGGCCGCCCCATCGGCCGCCGGAACAAGCTTCACGCCACTTCGGTGTGGCCGACAAGTACCCACAAAAAGGTGGGTATGCGGCGGCCCCCGCCCGTCTGCCGTCGGTCGCGGCGCCCGCCTGTTCGACGACGGCTCTTTCCGGACCCGCCGGGCCGCGGCTCGCCGTTTCTGGTCTGCTCACCGGCGAGCCGACCCGCGAGGGGCCTTCCCCGGCCCGGCCGCCGCGCGCCGGAGCGGCCCGTGCGCGCTCCCACGTCGCCGCCCGGCGCCCCCGCGACGCCGTCACCCCGGATCAGGCCCACGTGGCCCGGTGGCAGGCCGTGCTCAGCACGGGGGGTACGCGGGATCGAGCGCCGTCGTCGACCGGACGGCGATCCGGCTCAGCGGCGGAGCCGGGTCACGGCGGCGTACAGGGCCAGGGAGAGGACCGCCCAAGACAGCGTGGCGATCACGAGGGACAGCCACAGCGGCCAGACGGTTACCGTGAGTGTGACGACGACGGCGAAGCCGATCAGGCCCAGGGCGCCGAAGGTCGCACCACCCACGTCCTGAGCGGCCTGGCGTACGCCGTCCTCCTTGGCGATGAGGGTGACGCTCGCCAGCAGGATCGCCGGGAACGCGAGGAAGAGCCCGCCCGCGCGGGGGCCCGCGGACACGGACACCACGCCGGCGAGCGCCGACACTCCGGCGCCGAACGCGAACCGGACCACCCAATCGCGCGGGGGCGGCCGCCTGAGCTCACCGACCCGCAGCCGCACCTTCTGGTCGTCACCGGGCCGGCCGCCGTCGGTGCTCACGGCACGAGCGCCGGCGGGGAGGCCGCACCGCTCCGGAGAGCGAGCAGGCCCTGCGGCGCCAGCGCGTACCCGACGGCCACGGCGGCACCCCAGACGGCGAGTGCGGCCAGCGCGCCCCACCAGGTGCCCCATCTGCGCAGGAGGGGAACGGCGATCAGGCAGTAGAGGATGAAGGCGGCCGCACCGATCTGCATGCCCCGGGCCGAGGCGAGGACGTCGCCGACGCCGGTGAGGCCCGCGGTGACGATGAGGCTGGCCAGGGCCACGGAAGGGGCGGCGCAGAACACCCCGGCGAGCCGTTTCGGCGTGAGCATCTCGGCCAGCGCCGCGAAGGCCAGCACGAAGAGGCCGCCGGCCAGTGCCTTCAGGGCGACCTCCAGGATCTCGTCGCTTCCGTCGCCCATGCCGCGCCCCCCTTCCCCCGCCACAGATGATCAGGGCCGCCGCGTGCCGGTTGAACCGCGTTGATTTCCGGCGGGGGGAGGTACGAAACCCAACGCGCGGGCCGCGTACAGAGGGCGTCAATACTCGGTCGGAACCCGTATGGAAGCCGTCAAGAGCCCCCAAATGCCCACTATCTCGGACTTTCCTGGTGCTGAGCCCGCCGCACGCAGGCGGGAGTGATCACCATCGAGGAGTGGGGATGGCGGACGTCATCTTCGTCGCCCTGACGATCGCGATATTCGTGGTCCTCGGGCTCGTCCTGAGGGCGGTGGAGCGGTTATGAGCGCCGTCGACATCGCCGGCCTGGCGGTGGCCGTGGCCCTGGTGGGCTTCATGGTCGCGGCCCTGCTGTTCCCGGAGCGGTTCTGAATGGGCGCGACCACAGCCGGGATCGCCTTCATCGCGTCCCTGATCATCGCCCTGGTCCTGGTCCACCGGCCGCTCGGCGACTACATGCACCGGGTGTACACCGGCACCCGCCACAGCGCGGCCGAGCGCCTCGTCTACCGCCTGATCGGCGTACGGCCCGAGGCCGGGCAGCCCTGGGCCGCCTACGCGCGGTCCGTGCTGGCCTTCTCCGCCGTGTCGATCCTGGCCTTGTACGGCCTGCAGCGGCTGCAGGACAAGCTGTTCCTCGGCCTCGGCCGGCCCGCGGTGACCGGCCACGTCGCCTGGAACACCGCGATCAGCTTCGTGACGAACACCAACTGGCAGGCGTACTCGGGTGAGTCCGCGATGGGGCACCTGGTGCAGATGGCCGGCCTGGCGGTGCAGAACTTCGTGTCCGCCGCCGTGGGGATGGCCGTGGCGATCGCGCTGGTGCGCGGCTTCGCCCGCAGCCGGACCGACCAGCTCGGCAACTTCTGGGTCGATCTGGTCCGCGGCTCGATCCGCGTCCTGCTGCCGATCGCCGTCGTGGGCGCGCTGGTCCTGGTCGCCGGGGGCGTGGTGCAGAACTTCGCCGCCCCGCACGAGGTGACGACGCTGACCGGCGGCACCCAGGCGATCCCCGGCGGTCCGGTGGCGAGCCAGGAGGTCATCAAGCTGCTCGGCACCAACGGCGGCGGCTTCTACAACGCCAACTCGGCCCACCCGTTCGAGAACCCCACCGCGTGGACGAACTGGGTGGAGATCTTCCTGATCTTGCTGATCCCGTTCTCGCTGCCGCGTACCTTCGGCCGGATGGTCGGCCAGGTGCGGCAGGGCCGGGCGATTGTCGCGGTCATGGCGGTGCTCGCCCTGGCCGGTGTCGCGCTGACCAACGCGTTCGAGATCGGCGGGCACGCGACCGTCCCGCAGGCGGTGGGCGCGGCGATGGAGGGCAAGGAGGTCCGCTTCGGCGTCCCGGGCTCCGCCACGTTCGCGGCGGCGACGACGCTGACCTCGACCGGGGGCGTGAACTCCTTCCACGACTCCTACACGCCGTTCGGCGGCATGATGACGATGGTCGACATGATGCTGGGCGAGGTCGCGCCCGGCGGCGTCGGCTCCGGCCTGTACGGCATGCTCGTGCTCGCGGTGATCAC
>JADGHC010000260.1 GCA_019689655.1 Microbispora sp. | reverse complement strand
GTCCCCGCCGACCCCGCCGCCTCGCTGCACGACCACTTCGGGCGTCTCGGCTGGATCCTGCCCACGGTGCTCGCGAGGTGCCCGCAGCCGCCGGAGCTGTACTACGACCAGGTCACCCAGGTCGAGGCCCCCCGATGGAGCAGCGGCCGGGTGGTCCTGCTCGGCGACTCCTGCCAGGCGGTCTCCCTGTTCGCCGGGCACGGCGCGTCCCTCGCGGTGGCGGCGGCGTGGGTGCTCGCCGAGGAGCTGCGCGCGGCCTCCTCCGGCGACCTGTCCCCCGCCCTCGACCGGTACGCGGCGCGCATGCGGCCGGTGGTCGCCGACGTCCAGGAGTTCGGCCGCAGCTTCCTCCCCTGGATGGCGCCGTCCAGCCGCCTGCGCATCATGGCCCGCGACTGGATACTCCGGCTGGCCTCCCTCCCCGGGGCCGACCGGTACTTCTTGAAGACCTTCAGCCCCGGCGGCCACCGCCTCATCACCTGACGCACACCTGCCCGGGCACGGCTACGCTCGGGTCGTGGGCACGAGGCCTTTCGACGCGGTGCTGTGCGACTTCGACGGTGTCCTGAAATATCAGGATGTGGCGCAGCAGGCGGCTATCGAGCGGGCGTACGGGGTGGAGCCGGGGACGGTGGCGCGGGTGACCGGCGAGTCGGCGCTGGCGGTGCCCGCGCTGACCGGGCTGGTGACCCGCGAGGAGTGGCTGGCGTCGGCCGTCCCCGTCCTCGCCGGCTTGGTGGGCTCGGCCGCGCGGGCGAGCGCGCTGACCGCCGAGTGGCTGGCCGCCCGCACGTGGGCGGACGAGGAGGCGCTCGCGCTGCTCGCCCGGGCGCGCGCCCGCGTCCCCGTCGTGCTCGTCAGCAACGCCACCTCGGAACTGCCCGCCCACCTGCGCGAGCTGGGCCTGCGGGACGCCTTCGACTCCGTCGTGAGCAGCTACGAGGTGGGGGTGGCCAAGCCCGACCCGCGCATCCTCGAGATCGCCGCCGCCCGCGGCGGAGCGCCGGTGGAGCGCTGCCTGTTCGTCGACGACCGGCCGGACAACGCCGAGGCGGCCTCGGCCCTCGGCATGGTCGCGGTGGTCTACCGCGCCCCGGCGGATCTGGAGACGGCGCTGCACCCCCTGTTCGAGGAGGAGATGTGATGACTGTGCGGCGAGTGCTGGCCTTCCTGGACCGGCCACGCGAGCGGTTCGAGGAGGCCGCGGAATTCTGGACCGCCGTGACCGGCACGCGTCTGTCCCCCCGCCGGGGCGACGACGGGGAGTTCGCCACGCTCGTGCCGGAAAGCGGCGACGCCTGCGTGAAGCTCCAGGCGGTGGGCGACGGGGGCGGGGCCCACCTCGATCTGGAGGTGGACGACGTCCGGGCCGCCGTGGCCGGGGCCGAGGCGCTCGGCGCCGCCGTCGCCGCCGACCACGGCGACTGGGCGGTGCTGCACTCCCCGGAGGGCAGGGCGTTCTGTCTCGTCCCCGCGCAGCGGGCGACGCGGCGGCCGCCGATCTTCGCCGGCACCCGCCTCGACCAGGTCTGCCTCGACATCGCTCCCGGCGCGTACGAGAAGGAGGTGGCCTTCTGGGCGGCGCTGACCGGGTGGTCCCTGCGCCGGGGGGCGCTGCCCGAGTTCGCGGCGCTGGTGATGCCGGGGGCGCCCGTACGGATCCTCCTGCAGCGGCTCGGCGAGGGCCCCGGCGGGTCCGCCCATGTCGACCTGGCCTGCGCCGACATCGACGCCGCCCGCGCCCGGCACGAGCGGTACGGCGCGGCGTTCGTGGCGCGGGGGCGGCACTGGATCGTCATGCGGGACCCGGCGGGCGGCGCCTACTGCCTCACGGGCCGGGACCCGGAAACCGGCTCACTGCCGGGGTGACCGTCAGCCGGCGGGGCGCAGGTGCCGCAGTCCCGCGGCGAGCCGCTCCAGCTCGCCCAGCATCGCGTCGGCCGCCGTGTTCATCACGTCGTTGGGCCGCAGGCGGCCCTCCTCGTCGAGGAACTGGTTGACGAAGGGGATGGAGACCGCCTCGAACAACGGCACCATCTTCAGCGTCGTGACGACCTGCTTGAGCATCTGCACGGCACGCGTGCCCGCCGAGACGCCGCCGTAGCTGACGAACCCGACCGGCTTGTACTGCCACTCGTGGTGCAGGTAGTCGAGGGCGTTCTTCAGCACCGCGTTGAAGCCGTAGTTGTACTCCGGCGTGACGAACACGAACGCGTCGCCGCGTTCGACGGTCGCGCTCCACTCCTTGGTGTGCTGGTGGACGTACTGCCGGAGCCGGGGGTGGTGCGGCTCGTTCATGAACGGCAGGTTCACCTCGGCCAGGTCCACGACCTCGACGTCGAAGGCGTCGTGGGCCTCCGCGCGGTCACGGAACCACTCCGCCACGGGCAGCCCGACCCGCCCGGGACGCGTGCTGGCGATGACGATCTGCAGAACTGGCCGTGCCATAACTACCCCCAAAAGCAATCCGGAAAGCGGAAACGGCGGCTCGACGCTACGCCGTGCTCGTCAGAAACACCGGCGGGGGTCCACGGCTTCCCGCCTCCCGCCCTTCCGCTTCCCGGCAGGCCTCTCCCGGCAGGCCTCGGCACGCGCCTGCCGGCGTCGATCACCCCTACGCGGCCGGCGTCTTCCTCCGCCGCCGGAGATCGCGTCGCCCGCCGAAGGCCCTGCTCGGAAGGCCTCAGCGGGCGAGGCACACGCACCCTCGATCATCAAGCGTCCCCCGTCGCCGGCGATCCCCTCCCGGAGTCCCTCGGCGGATCTCAGCGGGCGAGGTGGCGGCTGATGACGAGGCGCTGGATCTGGTTGGTGCCCTCGAAGATCTGCATGATCTTCGCCTCCCGCATGTAGCGCTCGACGCGGAACTCGCGCGTGTAGCCGTACCCGCCGAAGACCTGGACCGCGTCGGTGGTGACCCGCATCGCGGTGTCGGTCGCGATGAGCTTGGCGACGCTGGCCTGCCTGCTGTACGGCAGGCCGGCGTCGCGGCGGCGGGCCGCGTCCAGGTACGTGGCCCGGGCGGCGTCGACGCCCGCGGCCATGTCGGCGAGCAGGAAGCCGAGCCCCTGATGATCGATGATCTTCTTGCCGAACGTCTCGCGCTCCTTGGCGTACGCGACGGCCTCGTCGAGCGCGGCCTGGGCGAGCCCGGTGGCGCAGGCGGCGATGCCCAGCCTGCCGGCGTCGAGCGCGCCGAACGCGATGGGCAGGCCTTGTCCCTCCGCGCCGATGAGGCGGTCGGCCTCGATCGGCACGCCGTCCCAGTGGACCGTCGTGGTGGGGATGGCGTGCAGGCCCATCTTCTCCTCGGGGCGGCCGAAGGTCAGGCCCTCGGCGGCGCCGGGAGCGAGGAAGCACGAGACGCCGCGCGGGCCGGAGTCCGTGCGGGCGAACAGCGTGTAGAAGTCCGCCCGGCCGCCGTGGGTGACCCACGCCTTGGTGCCCGTGATCCGGTAGCCGCCCTCGGTCTTCTCGGCCCGGCAGGCCAGGGCCGCCGCGTCCGACCCCGCCTGGGGTTCCGACAGGCTGTAGGCGCCGACGAGCCGCCCGGAGAGCATGTCCGGCAGCCAGCGCTCCCGCTGCTCCGGCGTGCCGTACACCGCCAGGGGCAGGCAGGCCAGCGTGTGCACGCTGACCGCGACGGCGACCGCGGCCCACCGCGCGGCCAGTTCCTCGATGACCTGGAGGTACACCTCGTACGGCTGGCCGCCGCCGCCGTACTCCTCCGGGTAGGGCAGGCCGAGGAGCCCGGCGGCGCCGAGGGTGGCGAACAGCCCCTCCGGGTAGGTCTCGGCGCGCTCGTGCTGGTCCACGCGGCGAGCGAGCTCCTTGTCGGCGATCTCGCGGGTCAGCTCGATGAGGTCCCGGGCGTCCTGGCCGGGCAGCAGACGATCGACGGTCACGATGCCTCCCGATGGACGGGCTCGTTCAGCTCGGCGAGAAGGGTGGCCGCGCGGGCGCGGAACTCGGCGACGCGGGCGAGTTTGATGCCCTCGTAGCCGCGGATCATGTCGGGCAGGGCGGCGATTTCGGCGACGGTCCCGGCGGTCGCCGGGGTGAGGCGGTCGAGCGCGCGCCGTACCAGCTCGCGGTACTCTCCGATCAGCGTACGCTCCACGCGGCGGACCTCGGTGTGCCCGAACAGGTCGAACGCGGTCCCGCGCAGCACGCGGGCGGCCCGCAGCCCGCGGAACACGACGCCGGCGGAGCGGCGCAGCTTGATCTTGCGCTTGAGCCCCAGGGCCCGCAGCAGCGGGGGGTGCAGCAGCACCGACTCGGCGGCGCCGGGGCCGAACTCCCGCTCGCGCCGGGCCCGCTCCACCGGGTCGAGGTGCAGCCGGGCGACTTCGTATTCGTCCTTGTACGCCATGAGCTTGTGCAGCCCCCGGGCGTAGGCGAGCGCGATCGTCTCCGCGGCCTCCTCCCCGGCCCGATCGGCGGCCAGCGCGGCCACCCGGCGCACGTCCTGCTCGTACGAGCGGGCGTAGGCCGCGTTCTGGTAGCCGGTGAGGTCGGCGACCCGCACCGCGAGCGCCTTCTCCAGGGGGCCGGCGCCGGGCGGCACCTCCGCCGCGGGCCCGGGCGGGTCCGGGGGCAGCGCGGCCCGGAGCACGGCCTCGCGGTCGAGCACGGCGGCCCGGCCCCAGCGGAAGGCCGCGAGGTTCTGCTCCACGGCGGCCTTGTTGAGGCGGATGGCCGCCTCGATCGCGTCCGCCGAGATCGGGATGCAGCCGTGCTGGTAGGCCGCGCCGACGAGCAGGAGATTGGCGGGCATGTGGTCGCCGAACAGCGCCTCGGACAGGGCGCCGGCGTCCAGGCGCAGACCGGCGTCCGGCATGGTGGCGGCCTCGATGCGGGCGATCGCGTCGTCGGGGCCGGTGAGCGGGGCCCGGCCGGTGACCATGGCGGCCGTCGGCGCGATCGCGGTGTTCATCACGGCGACCGTACGGCCCGGCGAGGCGGCGGCGAGGGTGCCGTCCGCGGCGGCGGTGAGCACGTCGAAGCAGATGAAGACGTCGGCGGTGCCGCGGGCGGCGCGGACCGAGCCGCCGATCGGGTGCGGCGACACGCGCACGTCACTGACGACGGGACCGCCCTTCTGCGCCAGCCCGGTCTGGTCGAGCCCGGCCGCGTGCAGGCCGTCGAGGTGGGCGGCCATCTGCAGGATCTGCGAGACGGTGACCACGCCGGTGCCGCCGATGCCGGGCATCCGCAGCAGCACCGAGCGCTCCGGGAACCGCGCCGCCGGCTCGGTCAGCGCCACGGGCGGCTCGGGCACCGGACGGGGAGCCCGGGACGGGCGGGGCTCGACGAGCAGGAACGACGGGCAGTCGCCCTTGAGGCAGCTCAGGTCGGAGTTGCACGACGCCTGGTGGATGCGGGTCTTGCGGCCGAACTCGGTCTCCACCGGCTGCACCGACAGGCAGGTGGAGACCTCCCCGCAGTCGCCGCAGCCCTCGCACACCCGCTCGTTGATCACGACCTTGGCCTTCGGCGTGGGCAGTTTGCCGCGCTTGCGCAGCCGCCGCTCCTCGGCCGCGCAGCGGTCGTGGTGGATCAGCACGGTCACCCCGTCGATCGCGGCGAGCTCCTTTTCCACCTCCGGAAGGTCGTCGCGGTGCCGTACGGACGCGATCGGCGCCAGCCGGACGCCCCGGTAGGACTGCGGCTCCGGCGTGGTGATTACGACGCGGCGCACGCCCTCGGCCTCGAGCATGCGCGTCAGCGCCGGGATGTCCAGGCGGCCCTCGGCGCGCTGCCCGCCGGTCATCGCCACCGCGTCGTTGTAGAGCAGCTTGTACGTCATCGAGACGCCGGCCGCGACGGCGGCCCGCACGGCCAGCGAGCCGGAGTGGTGGAAGGTGCCGTCGCCGAGGTTCTGGGTGAAGTGGCGGTCGGAGGTGAAGGGGGCCAGGCCAAACCACTGGGCGCCCTCGCCGCCCATCTGCGTCAGGCCGACCTGCCTGCCGCGTCCGGCCCCGTCCAGGGCGATCATCGCGTGGCAGCCGATGCCCGCGCCGACGAGCGTGGCGTCGGTGGCGCGCGTGGAGGCGTTGTGCGGGCACCCCGGGCAGAAGTACGGCGTGCGGGCGGCGACCAGCGGGAGCGTGCGCCGCTTCGGCACGGCGGAGGTCAAGATGGCGGTCTGCCGGGGCAGGCGGTCCCGGCCGACGCAGGTGGCGATCGCCTCGGCCACATCCTCGGCCCCGAGGGTGCCCCGTGCCGTCAGCAGTTCCCGGCCGATGACGTCGGGACACTGCCCGGTGTCATACAGCGCCTGCTTGAGGTGCCCCTCCAGGAACGGCACCTTGTCCTCCACCACGAGCACCCGGCCGAGCCCGGCGGTCATGGCGGCCAGGTCGTCGTACGCGAGCGGGAACGGCATGGCGATCCGGATGAGCCGCAGGCCCAGATGGTCCATCGCGGCCTCGTCCAGCCCGAGGTCGGCCAGGGCGCGCTCGACCACGGCGTAGGAGGTGCCGGACGCCAGCACGCCCATCTCGGCCCGCGGCGCGTCATGGGTGATCCGGTTGAGGCCGTGGGTGCGGGCGTACTCGCGGGCCAGGCTCAGCCTGCGGGTCAGCATGTCGTGCTCGGCGTCGAGCGAGGCCGGGCCGACCAGGGTGGGCGGCGCCCCGCGGCCGGCGCGATCCGGTACCGGTATGCCCTCGCGCAGCGGCCCGAGGTCGACGGTGGCGGAGGCGTCGGCGACGTCGGCGACGATCTTCAGGCCGGCCCACAGCCCGGTGGCCCGCGACAGGGCCACGGCGTGCAGCCCCAGCTCGATGATCTCCGCCACGGATCCCGGGGCGAGCAGCGGCATCGACAGGCTCTGGCACATCGGCTCGCACGAGCTGGGCACGGTCGACGACTTGCTGCCGGGGTCGTCGCCGATCCACGCCACCGCCCCGCCGAGCGGCGCGGTGCCGGCGAGGTTGCCGTGCCGGATCGCGTCGGCCGCCCGGTCGAGGCCGGGGTTCTTCCCGTACCAGAACCCGGTCACCCCCTCGTGCCGGCGGCCGGGCACCTGGGCGAGAAGCTGGGTGCCCGCGACTGCGGTGGCCGCCAGCTCCTCGTTGAGGCCAGGCCTGGCCACCACGCCCGCCTCCTCCAGGAACCGCCTGGCCCGCGCCATCTCCAGGTCGACCCCGCCCAGCGGCGAGCCGGGATATCCGGAGACGAAGACCCGGGTGTTCAGGCCGCGTGCGGCGTCGAGACGCCGCTGCTCGAGGGTCAGCCGGACGAGGGCCTGGATGCCCGAGATCAGCACGGTGCCCTTCTCGGCCGCGTACTTGTCGTCGAGCGAGACGGAAGGCGAGGACACGGGCGGAGCCACGGTGCGAACCTCCTGAGAGCGGGGGGTGGCCCAAAGCACACCAACGCCCTCGCCATCCGCGCAAGTATCGCCGGAGAAAAAGCCGCAAAAACGCAAAAAAGCAGACGAACGCCCCCGTCACGCTACTGTTTTTTGCGTCCGGCGCCCGGATGGAGGGAGCATGCCCATGACGGAGATCGACGACATCGACCACCGGCTGCTGCGCCTGCTGCGCGAGGACGGGCGCAGGACGTTCTCGGAGATGGCCGCCGAGATCGGCCTGTCGGTGGCCGCGGTGAAACGGCGGGTCGACCGGCTGCGCGAGATCGGCGTCATCACGGGCTTCACCGTGCGGATCGACTACGCCAAGCTCGGCTGGGGCATCGAGGCGTTCACCGAGCTGCGCTATCCCGGCACGACCCCGGTGGGCAAGATCGTCCGTACCGCCACGGAGGTGCCGGAGGTGCAGGAGGTGTTCACCATCGCCGGCGACCCGGACGCGCTCATCCACGTCCGCGTCCGCGACCTCGGCCACCTGCAGCAGGTCATCGACCGGCTGCGCCGGGCCGGCGACGTGACCGGCACAAAGACCCTGCTCGTGCTCGGCTCGTGGACCCGTGACCTCGGACCGGTGGAAGACCTCAGCCGCCGGCCCTCCGCGCGCTGAGGCCGGAGGCGTTCACGAAGTCGGTCAGCGGGCCGTCGGCCAGCTTGCCGCTCCGGTGCGCATCGCGCAGTTTGAACACCAGATCGCGGATGCGCCGCACCGCCTTGTCCATCCTGACCCGCCGGCCCCGGGACATGTCCCTGACCGTCTTCCTGATCGCGTCGTGGGCCTCGCGGGCCAGTTTGCGGTCGATGCCGCCCCGGCGCTCCTGTTCCCGTACGGCCTGGTCGAAGGCGGCCAGCCACTCCCGGAAGCTCCGGTAGACGCGGCGCGCGGTGGGCGTCGGCTTCGGCGACGGGCTGGGGGACGGCGTGGCGCGGGGGCTCGGGCTCGGCG